>JBFFJV010000024.1:0-14553 GCA_041555695.1 Thiohalomonadaceae bacterium
ACCCTGTTTCTCGATGAAGTAGCAGACCTACCACTAGAAATGCAGGTGAAACTATTGCGGGCTATTCAGGAGAAGGCCATACGCCAGGTCGGAGCACAGCAGGAGCACCATATTGATATACGTATTCTCAGTGCAACCCACAAGAATCTGGCCGAGCTGGTAGCCAACGGCACTTTCCGTGAAGACCTCTTTTTTCGTATCAACGTTATCGAACTGCATATCCCCGGCCTCAGAGAGCGGCCTGAAGATATCCCGCTGCTGGTGGAACAGATCACCAAGCGTCTTGCCTCACAAATGGATATCACCCCACCTACCCTCACCAAAGGAGCAATGAACGCACTCCAACACCACCCCTTCAACGGCAATGTACGTGAACTGGAGAATATTCTTGAACGAGCCCTCACCCTGCGTGAGGGGGATAGCCTGAATGAGGATGATCTGCTGTTACCCTGCAACAGTTACAAAGCCCAATCTCAGGGTGATCCGCAACTGGATGGGCAGAACCTTGAGGAATACCTGGAAGAAATCGAGCGACAACTCATCGAAAAAGCCCTGCAGACAAGCAAGCACAACAAAACAGCTGCAGCCAAAGAACTGGGGATCTCCTTCCGCTCCCTGCGCTACCGCTTACAGAAACTAGGGCTGAACTAAGCCTTCTACAGACTCTTCCCCCTCCACTAGCCAATAACATCAATGCATCGACCTTGGATCAAAGGCAAAAAAATTAAAGAAACGACCTATTTGTGACCACATACGTCATGTGCTGACGTTTTTTGTCAACACACAAAAAAAGGTAAGAACTGGTTTCACTCAAAAAGATGAAAAACAGAGCCTAATTGTGACGAGCCTCTCAATAATTTGTATCGTTCAAGCAATAATAGTATTGGCACACAGTGTGCTTAAGTTAACTCGAGTACAACCTTTACGCTTGAGAAAGCTTGAAGGGAGTTAACCAACTGAAAAACCAACCGGAGAATCGATATGAAAAAGATGCAAAAGGGTTTCACCCTTATTGAATTGATGATCGTAGTTGCGATTATCGGCATTCTGGCCGCCGTAGCTATTCCGCAGTTCAACGAGTACCGCGCCAAGGCCAATGACTCAACCGCCAACGCCGATGCCAAGAACAACATCACCGTTATGACTGCTGCCCAGCTGTAACACCAGTCCGAATTTTAAGGAGATACCCATGAAAAAGATTATCTATACTATGTTAGTTGCTGCTGCAGGCATGATGACCTCATTCGCTGCTACAGCTGCAGGAACCGCTATAGTTAGTGGTACTGCAATTCCTAATGATGCTACCGGCTGCGAACTACTGAGTGAGCCCGTTACGCTCAATTTGTCAAAAAATGTATTCGGCGGCTACCAGTGCGACCTAATTCTCAACTCTATCAAGGTAGCAGCATGTCATAAGGCTGGCAGCAGAAAGGCCACTACCCTGACATGCCAGGTAACCGGTACCAACGCAGACGGCAGCTCACAGTGGAATGACACCTCATGTGCAGCTACAACCGACACCTTTGACATTGCCGATTTTCGTGCATTTGTTGCCAGCAGCACCGGTGGTTCAGTTGCCCCAGCAGTTCTGGGCGGAGCCTGTGCCGATGGCACCGTTACCGCACTTGGCCACTTCAATTAATTATGTCCCTTCAGATATGCGGGATAACTTCCTCGCAAACAGCTGAAGACGTTAATTGATAGTGATTGCTGAGACCATAAAAAAACCGGGGGTATAGCTACTTCCGGTTTTTTTTCGTTAGCGGAGACAGACATGATAAAATACTCACGAGGCTTTACCTTAATAGAACTAATGATTGTAGTGGCTATCATCGGTGTGCTAGCCGCTGTCGCCATACCACAGTTTAATGAGTACCGCGCCAAGGCCAACGACTCAATGGCACAAACAGATGCCAGAAATATCGCTTTCGTGTTTAGAGCAGCTATCCTTTAAATTTCTGTCGAATTCGAGGGTTGACAGGCATTCATAAGGTATTCAATGATACTCTCTGTTTTTTTCACCGATGACTCCCATGCACTTGACCCCTGATTACCACATTGGCATGTGCCTCGCGTTACGCGCTCGCTTCGTATCCATCAGCTTCTGGCTGCTCGTCACTCTGGCAATAGTGGCACTGCTTGCCGCGCAATTTAGTGCCCGCCAGCCTGCCACCGTAGCACTGGATGTAGGCTTGTCGTTTATCCGCCTAGCACTACCACTGATGATCGTGTTTCAACTCCAGGAACTATTTGCCAAGGAGTTTGACCGACGCTATTTTCTCACCTCACTTACCTACCCAAGGCCTCGGCATCAGCTATTTTTAGGGCGATTTTTAGCGCTATACACCCTGCTCATCACACTACTGGTGATAATGGGTCTACTACTCGGAGTTCTGGTTGGTGTTCTCGAACAAGACTACGCCCAGTCGACACCGGTTGCCCTTACCCACCCCTATTTCATCACTCTCGGCTTTATCGCTATCGATCTCTTTGTGATAACGGCTGTCGGGGCATTTTTTGCCATTATCGCCACGACCCCGAGTTTTATCCTCATCGGCACCATCGGCTTTATGATTGTAGCCCGTTCATTCTCCACCATCATCGCTATGCTTGGGGGAGAGCGTATCGTAATGGCCAATCAGCAGCACTATCAAGAATCACTCGGGTTACTAGCCTACCTGCTGCCAGATCTCGCCTCACTGGATGTTCGTATGATCACCTTGTATAACACCATGGATTTCCTGCCAGCTAACTGGCCTGCACTCATAGCCGGTTCGCTCGCCTACAGCCTTGCCTTTATGGGGCTAACACTCTGGGTTCTCCAGCGCAGACGCTTTAGCTAGAACCATGAATCGCTACTTGTGGCCACTCTTCACCCTGTTTGCCGCCCTGTGCTTTCTTTTGGCAAGTCGTATCACTCCCATGGGAGTGGTGACTCTCACACAAGCTCAACCGGAGGATCGGGTAGTGATCAGTGCCCCCGTACAGCTACTACTCAACGGCGGAGATCGTTTTCTTGCGGCGAATCTGGAAACCATGCGTCTTACCTCAACCGTATCAGAAAGTAATGACAGCGACACAACAAGCTACCTAGTCCGTGCCACAAGCCTGGTAACGCAACTTAACCCCTGTCATGAGGACAGCTACTACCTCGGCAGCGCCCTGCTCTCATGGGGAGGCGCAGAAAAGGAGGGGAGTATTTTGTTAAAGCGGGCAACCGAGTGCCGACACTGGGACTGGATCCCGGCCTTCTTCTACGGGTTCAATCAGCTCTATTTTCATAACAACAGTACCGAAGCACAACGAGCCCTTGAGCTCGCAGCCCAACGCTCTCCTGAAAACTACGCCTCACTTCAAAAGACAGCGATCATGATTGCAACGGGCCAGATCGACGATGACCGCATGGCCCTAGATTACCTTCGATTACAACGCGATCAGGTGTCCGACCCGAAACTAAAAAAAATGTTAGAAAAGCGCGCCATCCGACTAGAGGGTCTAATCAGTTTGCGTGAAGCTCAACAGCGCTTCGAGAAGCAATTTAATCGACCGTTAAATGAGGCGTCAGAACTGCTCAGTACCGGATTACTTGAACAATTCCCGAAAGATCCTCTGGGAATCGGTTATGAATTCACTGATGGGGTATTTATGCTGCGGAAATTAAAAATAGCAGGCATGGAGGAGAAGAGATGACACAAGCCCTTGAATTTCATGCGGTGAGCAAAACCTTTAACAAAAAACGCAAACAGATTCATGCTCTAAGAAATGTATCTTTTTCGATTGGCGAAGGCGAGGTATTCGGTTTTGTTGGTCCAAATGGTGCAGGCAAATCAACCACCATTAAGATCATGCTTGACGTCATCAACGATTATGAGGGTGACGTCACGATTTATGGCACTTCGGCTCGCCATGCGGATTCACGTCGTGGGGTCGCCTACCTTCCCGAGGCACCGGCACTTTACGAGCAATTCACACCGCTTGAGCTCCTTAAAATGGCGTTGCGCATGTACGGTATCAAGCGTAGTGATGAAGATGCCTGGTGTCTGCAGTGGCTAGAAAGATTCTCTGTCGCACACAATGCAAAACGTCGCATTCGACAGCTATCAAAGGGAAACGTACAGCGTGTCGCACTGGCCCATGCGCTGGTGGTTTCTCCAAAGCTTCTCGTTTTGGACGAACCACTGTCAGGCCTCGATCCGCTAGGTAGAAAAGATGTTATTGACATACTTTTGGAATATAAAAATAAAGGTGGAGCCATCTTCTTCACCTCTCACGTACTACATGATGTAGAACGTCTCGCCGATCGCTTTGGCTTTATTAATAATGGCGAATTAGTCACCACCCGCGAACCACAGGAACTCATCACGGAAGATGCCAACCGTTTCATCATCCGCTATCAATCGAGCTCTGATCACTTAACCGACGGCAACTGTATTAGAAACAATGAATTTGAGCACGAGCTGAGACAAGATGAATTGCCACTGTTTGTGGAGAAAATCAACACGCATGACGGGCGCCTGATAAATATCAAGCCAGCGGTCTCCCTTGAAACTGTCTTTTTCCAAATTCTACGTGAAAAACAAGGCAAAGCAGGGGCATAACAGCTAGATATGGTGCCGACGAGAGGAGTCGAACCTCCGACCTACTGATTACGAATCAGTTGCTCTACCAACTGAGCTACGTCGGCATGTAGTGCGGTAAAACAAGCGGGAGATTATATTGAATGCGGCGACAAACAACAACAAGCCGCACGATTACTGTATAGCTGCGGCGCCCTTTACTCGGTAAACCACCTCAACACCAACTTCGCAAATTCCCTCAGGTAGTCGCGGCGACTCTATGGCTTTCACGGATTCAGCCCCAACATCCCATAACTCACCGGTATCCACATTGTAGATATGGTGGTGCTCTTCAGTATTGGAATCGTAATAGACCTTGGCAGTGTCCACACGGACCTCACGCAGCAACCCCTGCTGGCTGAACAGGTTAAGGGTATTGTACACTGTGGCCTTGGAGGCCTTCACTCCGCCTCTCTCACCAAGCATATGCATAACCCGTTCGGCACAAAGATGCTGAGGTCGCTCAAAGAGAAGCTGGGCGATGTTTACCCGCTGTCTGGTCGGATTAATTTGCTGGCTCTGCAACAGCTTGATGACTTCATGCTTGTCCATAATATCACCCACGATGATGTCCGTTTTCAATGATGAAGAGTATAGGTGATGGAAATAGTCTTTGTCGAGAATCTGGACTAAGGAGAGCGATACCGTGTCGATTCGAGAATCGGATCCAGTCCTAGCAACTGGTCCGTCAGTAGCCGCGCCGAAGCCAAGCCGGTTACCACGCCGTTGCGAAAGTGACCAGCATTCACATAGAGTCCCTCGACACCACCGCATGCCCCAATAAACGGAACTCCATCACTGGTGCCTGGCCGAAGTCCCGACCACTGTGTTTCTATAGGGTAATCTGCAAGCTGCGGCAGTAGCGCCAGGGCAAATTCGAGTAGCTCCTCTCGCCCCTGCTTAGTAGTGGCCTTGTCGAAGCCCACATGCTCCAGGGTGCTGCCCGCGAGGATGCGACCATCGGCACGGGGGATCAGGTAGTGGGTACCGGAGAGTACGATATGCTGTAGCACACCAGGCTCAGCCCGAAACAGCAACATCTGTCCGCGCACCGGCTCCACCGCTAGCTCAATACCCTGTTGTTTGAGGATCTCCCCACTCCAGGCACCACTCGCAACAATTACCTGCGTGGCAGGCACGGCTTTCTCTGCCAGCTGCACAGCCTTGACGGCCCCCTCCTCTATCAGGATATCCTCTATCGCCGCATGTTCGTTAATGGTAACGCCTAGTTGCTCAATACTCTTGCGCACCGCCTGCACCAGGCGAGGGTTACGCAGTTGCGCGACCGTCGGCATCCAGAGGGCATGGTCGGAGGTTTCCCCCAGATTCGGCTGTAATGCCTGAATACCATCCCGACCCAGATACTCTAGCCGATAGCCAAAGCGCCCGGCCCACTGCTCAGCCTGTAGCCGCTCCGCCTCATCAATATCGAGGAGCAACAAACCGCTGTGCAGGTACTCAGGATCAATACCGGTCTCTCTCAGCAACTCAGCGGCTAACGCCTCGTAGTGTTGCTGTCCCCAACGCGCAAGCTCCGTCACCGCATCGGCATAGCGCCAGGGATAGAGAGGCGAGATGATACCGCCGCCAGCCCAGGAGGACTCGCGACCGATTTCACCCTTTTCATAGATGACTACGGAGACCCCAGCTTGCGCCAGGTAACGGGCGGTAAGCATGCCGATGAGGCCGCCGCCAATAATGTGAAAATCTGTCATTTTTTCCGAGGGTATTGCCAGTACTTTAGATGACACACTCTACCAGAAAAAAAGGGCGGGAATCATTCCCGCCCTATATCTTAGCTTATGGTGTGTATGTTGGCGTCCATGGCAACGCTAAGGTTATATTGCCGTTGGTGTAGTCAATACAGCCGTCCGGATAGTCGATGGCGCTAAAGGCATCATCCACCAAGGTACCCGGCAACACGCCACTATAGCTGTTGGGATAGTTTGGCAGCGGACACGAGCCCCATGGGGCGTTGGTGGTAACCGTTACCGAACCAGCCCAGGTCTCATGGTGCATAACAACATCGGTGGTGCATTCGAAGTTGTACCACTGCGCCGGAGGCGACACTCCACCAACAGGCTCAGTGCTAAAGGTACAGTCATCAGCTGGCGCTGTGGGCGCAGGGTCCATACTCGCACTCAAGGTCACCAAATCCACAACATCAT
Source organism: Thiohalomonadaceae bacterium (assembly GCA_041555695.1). Taxonomy (GTDB): domain Bacteria; phylum Pseudomonadota; class Gammaproteobacteria; order Thiohalomonadales; family Thiohalomonadaceae; genus JAPHSX01. The sequence goes on from JBFFJV010000024.1 coordinate 6,785, forward strand.
CGAAACGCAGGTAGTCCCCGTTTCCGGCCCCAACAAACTGCTGTGGTGTATGCATTATGTAGTTGCCCATGCCTTCACCTACCGTTTTGTAGATCGCTGGCTCTGATGGCATCCAGTCCCCCTGCCCTGCACCCACCGAATTGTACCGCGGGGTGGTGTACTTAATATAATCGCCAGTCCCGTCAGCTACCATCGTATAGTCAATGGGGTCTCTAGGAACATAGTCACCCATCTCTCCCCCGACCAAGTCGTACCGGGGGGTTAGCAGCTTCTCATAATCGCCCGTACCCGGGGCCACCGGAACAAAGGTCACATCATATTCACCCGCGTTCGCCCCCACATAGTAATAGGTAGGAACACCGCTATATATATAGTCACCGAGTCCTGCTCCAACCCACCAATAGTCGTTCCAACCGGTGGGTGAGTAGGCGCCATTTCCCGTCCCCACATAGGTAACATTGGGAATATTCAGCCAATTGTAGTCACCCAGGCCGAAACCAACCCACCAGTAGTCCTGGATTCCGCTTGGTTCCAAATAACCCACTCCAGGACCTACATAGGTATAGATAGGCAGATTCGCCCAATTATAATCTCCCAGGCCCATCCCGACCCAAATTAAATTTATGTAATGATCACCATTGCCCCACCCCACGTACTCATAGGTGGTCGGGCCGGTCTGCCTGTAGTCGCCCCCGGCGTTTGGGACATACTCCATCAGCAGTTCACCGTTTCCAGCGCCTACATACACCCACCACTCTTCCATGTAGGAGCCCATGCCATCACCAACCCACATATAGCCATCAATTGCGGTATATTCACCCAGACCAGGACCAATGTATTCAAAATTATCAACGTTATATGATCCGTTGCCCTGGCCTACAAGCTCCATCCAGGGTACTTGCACATACTCACCGTTTCCGGTGCCTACAAACTCGAACCAGTCTGCATTGTATGAGCCCATCTGCCAACCGACGTAGATCACGTCCTGAATATAGGAGCCATTGTTAGGGCCTACATATTCATACTCAACCTTGTCATGGGTGCCGGCATTTGCACCGACGAAGTCATAGGTCTGCACATGATTGCCATTGCCAGCGCCTACGTACTCGTAATTGACCTCCTCATAGTTTCCCGTACCCGGTGCGACCTGGTAGAACTCCTGCACCAAATCACCATTTCCGTAACCGACATTCTCATATACATAAGCATAGTCGCCGCTACCCAGCGCCACAGACTCATACCGTGTATTGATGAAGTACGGTGTCGGTACATAAACAGACCCCTGAATGGTAATGGGCCCCGAGGTATCCGAAACACAATCCACCGATGCTGCCGTGGTATCACTGGTGATACTCAGGTCGATACTCGCACCGGCCGTATCGGTACCGCACCAGAAGCCGTTGGGCGGGGTGATTTTCACCGTGCCGTCCCAGGTGGCGGTGAGGCGTGTATCGTGCGCAACCACACAGCTGTATTTCACATCCTTGTTATTTGCTGCGATGTCCCAGTTACAGGTTCCCGTCGGCGCCGGATTGGTATTAACAACCATACCGGTAAGGAGATCCTGCGCCGGCGAAGTGCTATTGGTGATGGTGCCAGTGATTTTGTATTCATCGACGGGACCATCAAACACAACATCATTCCCAGTGCTCTGCGCCGGGGTTGCCTGGAAGTCGGTAAAGCCCCAGCTCACCACACCGCCATCCGCACAGGATGTTGCGCTAGCATCCGTAGTCGATACGCCACCGATCACACAGCTGTAGTCGGTTGGTACCGTCAACTCAATATGCCCGGTAAAGCCCGAGACATAGGTCTGCTCCAGCAGGCCGGTACAGATATAGTCAACACTGAGGGCACTTGCATTGGTCGTTTGACATGCGTCAGCCACCAGCTCACCGGATGCATCATAGGCGGCAAACTGCAAGCCACCCGCTATAGCACCAAGGTCATTACCTCCATCTACGGTTACCGTGCCCTGAATAGTGAACTCAGTCAGGTCATGACAGACAAAGTTGGCCGTTTGTGAACCGCTTGCGCCTGTAATACCGTACACCGCCTGCCAGCTCAGCTCGGCCTGGTCATAGGGGTTGTCGTGCGTACAGACTATCTCCACCGGGGAGTTAACAACCACGCTGCCATTCCATGGGGTCTCAATCAGATTGCCCTGGTTATCCGGGGTTGACCACACATAGTAATCACAGCTATAGCTGATATCGTAACCAGTACCACCTGCCGTGGTGCTGGTAATGGTGCAGTTATCATAACCGTCGGTGGTGTTGATATTACCATCAAAGGTCGACCCCGCAGGGTCGGTGCTACCCCAGGTCGATGAAGTTTCTGAATCCATCGTCAGCACGCCGCTAATGGTGTAGCGCTTTGAGGGCGGATCCGAGGGGTCGTAGTCACAACTTGTTTCAGCATCAAAGACCGTCTCATCAAAGTCAGTAAGGTAGTCCCATGGGTACCCCACAAATTTGGCAAAGGCACCAATACGTGGGTCAACTCCCTCAGCAGGATTGTTGCCGTCCTCATTCAGACAGACAAAGTCATCGGGCATGCTGTGGAACAGCTGGGGATAGGAGGGGGTGGGAGAGACAGCAACAACCTCATCCGCATCAGGGCGGGTGAGCACAGCGACACAATCGGCACTCGTCGGATCATTACCGCGCGATATTACGAAGTCGTGTCCGTAGGCGCGCTCAGCCCAGGTGGGATCGGGCAGTACTGCCGCATCCTTGATGCCATTGGAATACCAGACGGTTTCAAGGGTGCCAGTATCAGGATCCACCGCCTGCACCGGAACGTGATCGCCGTTGCCATCTATAGTGTACTGGTATAACACACCGCGGTAGACGCGGCGCTTGGCCAGCTCTACCTGCTTCCAGCTATCGAGAATCCCGGCATTTGGATCCCCCACGCAGGCAAAGTCCTGACTATTGGCACCGAGCATGACCAGACCGATATTGCCGTACCAGCCGCCCCCCAGATAACAGGTGTAGTTAAAATAGTCGTAATCATCGGTACCGTCACCATTACCGGCAGAGTCCACCTGCGGGTTGTTGTTCCGATAGATATCACCATCGGTACCGGGCAGCAGGCTTGTATTGCCCTCTATCAGCTTAGTAGAGGTGGTTAATTCCGTTGCGCTTGCGGATACCGGTCTCCAGCGTGAACAATAGGCCGCATCTGAGGCGATAACCCAGATATTGCCACCATCAAGGCTTGAGCCACCGGTACGGTCAAAAAAGACAGTACCGCTGATCGTAACGAAATCGGTACAGATAGGAAGGTCGGTCACCGGATCCCGCAGCTTACAGGCATCGGGCAGGGTGAGTACCACCTCACCGGTACCATCAGAACTCTCTACCACCAGCTCAAGATCGCCATCGTTGTCGTGGTCGGCACTATAGGTACCATCATTATTCGCCGTATCAGGCTGGTTCGTCTTGAGGTCGCTCATCTGCTGCTCATCCAGACTACCGTCACCGAGGTAGGCCTTACCCGTTGGTGAAGCGACCAGCGGTTTTGCGCTTTTACTTACATCCGCGGTACCACGCGGGTTGCGCCAGCTCACCTCGGTCTCCAGCGAAACGCTCTGGGTACCTTCACGATCAGTCCAACTTACCGTCACCACGACATTACTGAGCTCACCCACACGTGTAACATCCCACTCGCGAGAGAAGGTCGCGTTGGTTCCCGGTATCGACTCTGCAGCATCTACCGGATAGACCGTTGTGGCCGCCGGAACATTATCGGGGAAAACAAATTGCGCGCCTGCCGCCGGGTCCGCCACCGTGTTGTCCGTCAAATTCTCTACAAGACCGTGCTCGGTCGTATAGCTGCGCATCTCATCAAGCTTTTCCTGCGCCAGCGTAATCGCCTCTGCACGGGCCTTGTTATAGGCACTTGCCGTAACCAGTTTTGCCTGGAAACTGCCAATCGCCAACAGGCCGAATGAGAGCACGGCAACCGAGATCAGTGCCTCAATCAGGGTGAATCCGTGCGGCCTATTCTGCTGAAAAACGCTTTGCTTTAACATGCTTAACTCCTTGACACTCCAGGCCGAGTATCATTCTAAAAATCACGCCATGAACCTGAACCGGCTGCCGGGCGTCCGAATGCGTAAGTCGATTTAAGAACCCGGCTGTTGTAAACCACATCGAGACTACCACCACCATCACTGTTGACACCGTTGACGACGGCTGAACCGACGACATCCACCCCCCCAGACCCCGTTATCGAGCCTCGGATAAATAGCAGACCGAAGAAATTGTTATTACCCGTTCCAGAGAAGTCGCCATCGACAATAATGATTACCGGCTTATCCAGACTACCGAAGGTATTGTTACCCGCTATATTGACATCACCATTAACCCAGATAATCTCACCACCAACACCATCCTGAGAGGCCATGTCGTTGGTCTCAACGGTAACGCGGCTATCCTTGTAAGCTGCCGGTTCTTCACCGAAAAAATTGTAAAAGAATTCATCCGAACTCAGGTTGGCCAGAGAGGTATCACTCTCAATAATATCTAAACCGGTTACTTCCTTAGTTGATGAAGGCACCGTACCGCACTGCACCGAGCCACCAAGACAGTCAGGATAATTGGCATCAGTCGGATCGGCGATAGCAGTAGAGGTTGCGTTGTTCGAGCCCACATTCACATCGCCACCCGACCAGATGGTGGAGTGCCCCTCCGGGTTGCTTACCGTCGCCGAACCACCGATCACAACCCCCCCACGGGTGAGCAGCGGGTTATCAGGTACATTGGGAAGGGGGGGAATTATCACCAGCGTCTGCTCAATGGTTCTGCGCGATGTCACATCATCACTCACACCCACCGAGGTGATGTCATAACGAATCAAATCTTCATTCACATCACACGTCATTGTCACTGTGACGCTACTGCCATTGGCCAGTGTCAGCGTGTTGGCATCGGGATTAAGGTTTCCGTCTGCATCCAGAACCCCATCCGTGTCGAAGATGACGTTGTAACTGGCGGTAGGCAGGCAGTCGGGGTAACTATCGTCATCTGCGGGAATAACCGTGTCATCCGCCGCCATGGCCCAACCACCACCTATCGCAGAAACACTCGCCTCTATCCCCGCTTCCGCCGCCTCAAAGGCCATTCTGCCCCGATATTCATTAGTCGAGATCTTTTGCTCCATCAACACGCTACGCGAGGTATAGAGAGTGACGAAGGTAATCACTACCAGCAGGATAAGCGAGATCAGCAAGGAGGCGACCCCTCTTTGACGCTGCAAGCTACTATGTGTCATTTTATTCATGGTCATCAAAGCCTCTCCCACCGCATTAGCGCACGCGCACCAGGTCATTACGAACAGAGACCCGCTGTTCCATGTTTTTGATCTGCACCTCGGTATCATCCACAAGCCTGGCGCTCAGGGTGATCCGTACGTCCCGACGCTCCACGGTATTCACCCCACTGCCAACACCCGGCACAGTGGTATAGCAGTCGACCTCGTCCATCTCTTTAAGAATGTCGCCTGTTGTCATACCTGCAGGCAGGGGTACGGGGGGATAACCATCGCTATCGTTATCCACCTCATCCGGCTCAGAGGTATTGATGCAACTGGAATCGCCAAGGTCAAAGTTCAGGGCGGTAATCTCTATGCTTCGCTCATCATTTAAGGTTGCCCAGCTGCCACTACCACAGGAGTTAGGTGCTTCGCCACCGGCAATATCAACGCTTTGGCGTATTTGCAGTTGCGTACCGTTCAGGCGGAATCCGAAATACTCATTATCCTCCCTGATGCGCACACCATCGCCATTGCTATCACCAGCATTGGCATCACCAACGCTGGCATCATAGGCGTAGAGAATGCAACTGCCACTGCCCTGGCTTCCCACATCCAAATCAGATGTCATGTTGTCATGCACCTCCAGGGCGCTAAAGCCAAGCTGATTAAAGGGGTTGGTACTCGGCTCTTGGAAATTGTCCAGATCATCAACATCCGTCCCAGCCGGATCGTCCCAGTCATAATCTCCCGTCGAAGGTTCCGCATTGGCATACCCTGCACGGCGGATATCGTTCACCATAATATTCATAATGGCCGACACCTCCTGGTTGAGGCGGCTGGCCTTGAGGGTATCGCCACTGGTTTTCACCGTGGTGAGGTAGACACTGAGTACCCCACCCACAACGATCAGGCCAACGGTAAGGCCAACCATCAACTCTATAAGGGTGACACCGTGCTGATTAAACCTGCGAGTACTCAACATTGTGGATATCCCCCTTTACCAGAACCCGGGGAACAGATTCTGGCCCGGCCAATGGGAGTAACAATAATCTGCAACACATAGTTGCCATATCGAAGTACCGCCATCCCATCTTCTCCGGTACCAATCGTCCCACGGGTAGGATTAAAGTTAATAGTGTGGTCGACCGCCCCGTCACCAAGCTCGACCCCCGGATAGTCCGTACTCACAATGTGCTTTAGCACATTGGTGTTGGTGCCTGAAACCGTCAGGACACAGGCACCGGCGGCATTGGGATCGGTCAGTGCCGGATTACACGCGTTATTGGTACTTACCCCTATCGCCCAGTGTGTGCTGTCTGTCCCGACGATCCTGACAGCCACATTGGCGGAACGAGAAATGGCCTCGGAACGCGCATAGACCAGCTGGCTATAGATCGCCTCTGTTGCGTTAATCAGTTTGCGCTTGTCCATATAGCTGTTCATGCCGGGTACGGCAATCGTCACCAGAATGGTTAGAATGGAGACCGTGATCATCAGCTCCATAATCGTAAAACCTTTTTGCTGCTGCACAGTGAACTCCCCCGAAATTTTATGGTTAAATTATATATCCCTATTCCCGCTGCGAACAGGCGGGGATAGACCGCTCATCCTACCAATCCGACCACCAGTCGGAATCCCCCATGCAACAACAAGAGGGCTACCCACACTCCGACCTCTTGACGTACTATAGTGCCAACTATCGCCAAATCAGGAGGAGAGAAGAATGAAAACGAATAGATTCAATAGTGATGGGTTCACCTTAATAGAACTAATGATGGTTGTCGCCATCATTGGTATTCTCGGTGCCATCGCCTACCCCAATTATATGGGATATGTGCAAAAAACACGGCGCACCGATGCGTCAGCGTCCCTGCTTGCCATACAACAACTGCAGGAAAAACTGCGCGACAATTGTAATGTTTATGCGCGAATTCTTGACACCACGCTAGTTAATGCTGATGGCGATAGAGTCGCCTTTGAATGCTCCGCTGGAGACCCAACCGCCACCTCCATTAATTTATCAACCGCCACCGCGGAGGGGTGGTATACACTTTCAGTCCCCATTGCTGATACTAACGGTATTGGATATGTTGCCTGGGCAAGCGCCGTTGCCGGAAACAAACAGGCCGGTGATGGCGATTGCCAGACCCTAATCCTCACTGTAAATGCTACCAACCCAAATGGAATAAGAACTTCAACAGATGCGATAAACGGAACCGGAAACCCCACCACCGGTTGCTGGTAAGGCGCTACTGCAACGCCTTTGGCAGCGGGAACATCATCTCCTCCCGCTGCCCTTCACTCTCTATTTCACTCTCTACGCCCCACTCACGCAGTCGCGCTATCACCTCTTCGACCAGTATCTCGGGGGCCGATGCTCCGGCCGTGATACCGACCATTTCCACCCCCTCAAACCACTTGGCCTTGAGCTCTCCGGCGTTATCCACCAAATAGGAGGCCTTGCCCAGGCGTGTTGCCAACTCGCGCAGACGATTGGAGTTGGAGCT
>JBFFJV010000025.1:0-14531 GCA_041555695.1 Thiohalomonadaceae bacterium
CCCTTAATGTCAGTATCGAACAGCTTAAGGTTATTTCCACTGTCATACCGGTAATTTTGCGTAGTTTCAGTACAGCCTGTGAACCACGTCACGAAAAGTTATGGAGGCTAAACGTTGCTAATTCAAGGGGTTTTAAGCGTAAGCCATTGGCCATGACGTAACTGCTCTAGCGGCTGATAACGTGACTTATAGGCCATTTTGGGGCTCTCATGAATGAGATAACCGAGATAGACATAGGGTAGCTGCCGGCGTTTTGCCTCCTCGATCAGTGACAGCACCGCAAATACGCCTAGCCCGCGTTTTGCCTCAGCCGGCTCATAGAAGGTGTAAACCGCAGAGAGTCCGCTATCCATGGCATCGACAACCGCCAGCGCAACAGGCTTGCCGCCAGACAGGAACTCGATAAAGAAGGTATCGCTCCAGTCACAGAGAAAGAAACGCTCGACCTCCTGCTGACTCTCAACATCCATGGATTCTCCCGGGTGACGTGCTCGTACGTAGTGCCGGTACAGCTCGATGTGCTCATCGCTAAACTGAGCCGTAATCACACGTAACTCCAGATCACTGTTCGATTTCAAGTTACGTCGCTGGCTGCGATCCGGGCTGAACTTATCGACCACGATGCGGGTCGGGATACAGGCATCACATTGAGGACAGCGTGGGGTATAGACCAGGCATCCGCTACGGCGAAAGCCCATCATGGAGAGGGTACTGAAGGTCGGCTTGTCGAGACTGCGATCGGGATCAGCGAATAGTGTGACAGCTTCACGCCCCTCCAGGTAACTGCAGTCGTGGGGGGCTGTGATAAAGAACTTCAGGTCATCGGGAAAGTCGCGGGGCAGATCGCTCATGCACTACCACCCCGTCACAACCGATTGTTCCAGTTGCCACTGCCCCTGGTGAACCTCGAAAGGCTCACAGTGCAGGTCCAGCAAAGAGAGGAACTGATCACGCGGGATGTCGACCGCTCCCAGGCTGGCCAGGTGGTCGGTATGAACCTGACAGTCGACAAGGGCAAATTTCCATTCGCTAAGCTGGCGTATCAGATGGGCAAAGCCGACCTTGGAGGCATCGTTACGTCGGGCAAACATCGACTCACCAAAAAACACCTTGCCCATGCTTACACCATATAAGCCGCCTACCAGCTCTTCGCCTTCCCAGCACTCCACTGAGTGGGCGAAGCCGATACGGTGTAGCTTAAGGTAGGCCTCTTTCATCTGTGCGGTGATCCAGGTGCCGCTCTGGCTTCCATCCTTATCGGTGCGCGATTCACTGCATGCTTCGATAACCTGAGAAAAGGCGGTATCCAGTGTGACCTTAAAGGGGCGCTTGCGTAGCGTCTTTTTCAGACTATGTGAGATCTTCAACTGTTCTGGGAATAACACCGCACGCGGATCGGGGCTCCACCATAAAATCGGCTCGCCCTCGCTGTACCAGGGGAAGATCCCCTGGCGATAGGCGTTGAGCAGACGGGCAGGGGAGAGGTCGCCGCCTACGGCCAGCAGACCATCTGGCTCTTCAAGGGCAAAAGAGGGGTCAGGAAACAGGGCCGGATCACTCTCCGGTTCGAGCCAGTAAGGTCCATCGGATTCATGCATCGTTATTTATCATCACGCTTGTAGGGTAAATGCCCCCTAAGTTCATCCATATACTCCTGCATCGCCTCATGCTCATGTGCCAGGTAGCCTTTCACTGCGTTAGCAAATTGAGGATTGGCCAACCAGTGGGTAGACCAGGTAGGGACCGGTTCAAAACCTCGGCCCACCTTATGTTCACCCTGTGCCCCCGGCTCAAAGCAACTGAGGCCATTGGCGATACAGTATTCAATGCCCTGATAGTAACAGAGTTCGAAGTGCAGGCTGTGAAACTCCTCCTGACAGCCCCAGTGTCGGCCATATAGAGTGTCATCGGAGCGAAGCGACAGGGCCGCGGCAACATACTCGCCCTGGTGCTTTGCCATCACCAGTACGACGCAATCGGCAAGCTGATGGCCTAGATGACGGAAGAAGCCCTCGTTCAGGGTGGCGTAACCCCAGTGTTTATCAAAGGTGGCAAGATAGAAACGGGTAAAGATTTGCCACTGTTCGGTCGTTGCGCGGTGGCCGTCCAGCACTTCAATCTCGATCCCCTGTTCAGTAACACGACGACGCTCACGTTTGAGTTTTTTTCGTTTGCTTGAGCTGAAAGTGGCAAGGAAGTCATCAAAGTTGCTATAGCCAGGATTGAACCAGTGAAACTGGGTGCCGGTGCGGCGCATCATCTCTAATGACTGTAGCACCGCGGTATCCTCCTCATCGGTAAAGAGGATATGTAGCGATGAGACACCTTCTTGTTGAGCAAATTCGAGTGCCGCTCTACCCAGCTGTAGTTTGATCTTTTTCCTGTCTGCACCATCGGCAACCAGCATTCTGGGCCCGGAGACCGGCGAGTAGGGAATGCTACTAACCAGCTTGGGGTAATAACTCAGACCTGCGCGCTGATAGGCATCAGCCCAGCTCCAGTCGAAGACGAACTCGCCGTAGGAGTTGTCTTTGAGGTAGAGGGGCATCGCCCCGACAAGCTCCCCCTCATCCGTCTCCAGCAGCAAGTGGCACGGCTGCCAGCCCCACTTATCGCCCACACAGTTATGTTCTTCCAGTCCGCTGAGGAACTCATGCCGCAGGAAAGGGTTTGAAATTCCGCCCTCAAGCCCATTCCAGGAAGTGGAGGGGATCTCAGTCATATTCCTGATATGTCTTATCTTCATCGATAATCGTCACTGTTTTATTAAGCAATGATGTGGTCAGGATGGGCTTAATACCAGCCCGAATGGCTCAAAATATATCTGTTATAGCAGCACTGTTCCGCGGCGTAATCAGGGCAGAATCCCCTTGAATCTATAAAGGTATATATCACTACAAAATGAATTGAGTTTTGTAAGGTAGAACACTATATTCAATATATAAGTATTTGTTAAAGAAGTATGACATAGATGCCGTCATATACCCTGTTGAAGATGCTATAGAGAAAAATTGATGAAAAAGAATCTCCCTATCACTGGTGTAGAGCAATCCTTTGCTGCAAGTGCCAATATTCTTTCCACCACAGATTTGAAGGGAAGCATCACCTATATCAACCAGGACTTTCTTGAGATCAGCGGTTTTGAAACCGATGAACTGATTGGCCAGAACCATAATATGGTGCGCCATCCTGAAATGCCTCCTGCCGCTTTCCAGAATCTCTGGGATACCGTCAAGGAGGGGCGCTCCTGGATGGGCATTGTGAAAAATCGCTGTAAGAACGGTGATCATTACTGGGTTGATGCCTATGTCACACCCATACGTGAGAACGGTCAGACCGTTGAGTATCAGTCAGTTCGCTCCAAGCCCGGGGCAGAGTATCAGGCACGTGCTGAGAATCTCTACAAGCAATTAAATGAGGGAAAAAACCCCTCCAGTATAAAACCGGCGAAGTTATCTGTTACACAAAAACTGGCACTGGGGGTGAGTGTTGCGGTCGCCGTAGCGACACTCATCTCAGCCGCTGTCACAGGCATGGGGCTTAGCTCGATTCTCGTAACCCTGCTGCTGGCAGCCGTGCTCTCTGCCGCAGTGGTCTTCACTATAATGCGCCCCTTTGCAGCCCTCTCTGATAAAGCACGCAAGCTAGTAGGCAATCCGATTGCCCGATATGTCTATTCCGGTCGTAATGATGAGTTCGGTTGCCTGATGACCGCCATTAAAATGCTCGAATCGGAGAGTGGTGGTATTGTCGGTCGTATCTCAGACTCCTCCAAACAGCTTTCCGAGAGTGTGGATAATTTATCAGCAACCGTAGAGATGACCACCCAGGGGGTGCAGCAGCAATACTCCGAGACCGATCAGGTGGCCACTGCGGTGAATGAGATGACCGCCAGTATTCAGGAGGTGGCAGGTAATGCCCAGCAGGCTGCCTCTGCGGCGGCCAGTGGCAGTGATGAGGCCAATAAGGGCAAGTCGGTAGTAAACAGCACCATGCGCACTATTGAAAATCTGGCAAAAGAGGTGGAGCAGGCCGCTGGCGTGATCAAGGAGGTGGAGGAGGACAGTAACAATATCTCAACCATTCTTGATGTTATTCGTGGTATTTCAGAGCAGACCAACCTGCTGGCACTGAATGCTGCCATCGAGGCGGCACGCGCCGGTGAGCAGGGGCGTGGTTTTGCCGTGGTGGCCGATGAAGTGCGTACCCTGGCAACCCGCACTAATGAGGCAACACAGGAGATTCAGGCGATGATCGAAAAGCTTCAGGACGGGTCTCGACAGGCCGTAAGTGTCATGGAGCATAGCCGTGAACAGGCGACACAGAGCGTAGAGCAGGCGGCAGAGGCGGTGTCTTCTCTTAACAACATTAGTGATGTAATTACCATGATTAATGACATGAGTACACAGATTGCCGCTGCGGTAGAACAGCAGAGCGCCGTGGCCGAAGAGATTAATCGCAGCATCATCACCATTCGTGATGTATCTGAGAACACGATGGAGGGGGCTAGAATGAGTGAGGATGCGGCTCAGAATATGGCCAATATGGCACGAGGCCTGGAGGTGCTAGCCGCTGAGTTCTGGTCAAAGCGATCATAAAAAAGTGATGTACTTCACAAAGGCTTAAATATGGTTCCGGCCGCTCTTGTTTAGTTCTGTGGGGATACCCATATCGTTTTTTAATTACCACGCAATCATAATGGTTGACAAGATCTGTCAGAATTATATGCTAAGTAAGGTCTGGTTATTTGCAGCCGATATGGCAAAACTAACGAAATAGATAATGATGGGAGAGATGGAAAATGCCACTATTTGTATGGGACGATAAATTCAGTGTGGGTAACCACACCATGGATAGCCACCACCAGAAGCTGTTCGATATTCTCAATGTTATTCATGATGCGGCCAGAGAAGGGCGTGGTGAAGAGATCATCGAGACCCAGCTGAACGAGCTTGCCAGTTACACCAAATATCACTTTAACGAGGAAGATAAGTTGATGGTGCAAACGGGCTATCCGGGACTCGAGTCGCAGAGGCAGGCGCACAAGGCATTTCTGGATAAAATTGCTGACTACCAGGCTGAAGTGCAGAATGGCAATGGTCTGTTCGTGGTATCGAATGTCGCGGTGACGGTTAAAGACTGGTTGAAACAGCACATCCTCACCATGGATATGCAATACGAAGATTACCTGAAAAACGTCTGATAATTGCGCTGCTTCATCGAGAATACTTTCTCGGTGGTATCGATAAGGGGGAGGGAGCCTCCAAAGATATCTATTCCCTCGACATATGCTGGCATCAGCGAGTAGAGCTATTCTGTAGCTGTTAGACCTGTTGTCGGGCATTCATAAGCGTCTCTTATTGCACGCCACGACAGCTCTGTGGCACCCTCTGGCGTATGTCTAAAATGCCGTTCCCCAAACAAAGTCTGTTTATTTTCAGGTTATTCCTGCTAATGCTGTTGCTCACTCCACTGGTCGCCCAATCGGAGACCGTGCGGATTGCTGTTGCAGCCAACTTTACCGATGCCACCGGTAGAATCGTTTCACAGTTCGAACAGCGTAGCGGGCACCAGGTTAAGGTGAGCTTTGGCTCGACTGGAAAACTCTACGCCCAGATCATACATGGTGCCCCCTTTGATATTTTTCTCGCTGCCGATGAGCAGCGACCGGTAAGACTGTCGGAGGAGGGGCTGGCTGTGGCCAATAGCCGATTTACCTACGCGCGCGGCAAACTATTGTTGTGGAGTGCGGATGTAGAGCGCCTTGAAGACGGTAAGGCGTATCTGATCAACGGTGATTATCGCAGGCTGGCCATTGCCAATCCTAAAACTGCCCCCTATGGTCTGGCAGCACAGCAGGTGCTGCAGCACATGGGAATTTGGCAATCTCTCTCGACCAGGCTGGTACGTGGCGACTCGATTGCCCAGACCTTTCAGTTCACAGCTACCGGTAATGCACAACTGGGTTTGGTGGCGGCGTCACAGATAAAAGCGTGGCCGCACCCTGGAAGCCAATGGCTGATTCCTGAGAATTACTATCGGCCAATCTTGCAGCAGGCCGTGCTTTTGCAACGCGGAGAAGAGAACGCTGCAGCTCAGGCCTTTATACAATTTCTTAAAAGCAGCGAAGCAAAAACGATTATTCGGGATTCTGGCTACGCTGTGGAATAATATGTGCCCGTTATACTAAATCAGAGCAATAAAAGAGACGGTGATTAATGGAGTTTGACTGGCAGCCGGTGTGGTTGACCCTGAAGCTGGCTGCGGTGACCACGGTGCTTTTATTAATCGTGGCTACCCCTATCGCCTGGTGGTTGTCGCAGACTCACTGTCGTCTTAAGCATGTGGTGGGCGCAGTGGTGGCGATGCCGCTGGTACTGCCGCCAACAGTATTGGGGTTCTATCTACTGGTGTTCCTCGGACCGAATGGCCCTGGTGGTCAACTGACCGAGGCTCTGGGTATGGATACCTTGCCCTTTACCTTTTCGGGGCTGGTCTTCGCCTCGGTACTCTATTCACTGCCCTTTGCGGTCCAGCCGCTACAAAATGCCTTCGAGGCACTCGGTACTCGCCCGCTTGAAGTGGCTGCTACCCTGCGTGCCTCGGCCATCGATCGCTTTTTCCATGTCGCGGTACCCTTGGCTCGTCCCGGCTTTCTGACTGCAATGGTGCTTGGTTTCGCCCACACCGTTGGAGAGTTCGGGGTGGTACTGATGATTGGCGGCAATATTCCCGGTGAGACGAAGGTGTTGTCGGTGGCCATCTATGATCATGTGGAGACGCTGCAGTACGATCAGGCCCATATCCTCTCCGCCGGAATGGTTGGCTTTGCCTTCGTGGTATTGCTACTGCTCTATCTGCTCAACGGTCGATTGCACCGGAGTGAGTCGTAATGGGTGGAATTCAGGCAAAGATCAAAAGCAATCTTGGCGAGTTTACACTTGATGTTTCGTTAGATCTTCCGGCACGGGGGATCACCGCACTGTTTGGCCACTCCGGTTCGGGCAAGACCAGTGTGCTGCGTGCCATCGCCGGGCTGGAGTCCTTTGAGGGCAGTCTTGTTGTGGAGGAGCAGTGCTGGCAGCAGGGGCAAAAGGTCTTACCGGTACACAAACGTTCACTGGGCTATGTCTTTCAGGAAGCGAGTCTGTTTCCTCATCTCTCGGTGCGTGACAACCTGCTCTTCGGTTATAAGCGCATTGCGAGGAAATCACGCCAGTTAAAACTGGCGCAGGTCGCCGAGTGGCTGGGATTGGAGCCGCTACTGGAACGCCGGCCGCAACGCCTCTCCGGTGGTGAGCGCCAGCGGGTGGCGATTGGCCGGGCACTGCTCAGTAGCCCCAAATTGTTGTTAATGGATGAGCCGTTATCGGCGCTCGATGAGCAGAGTAAGCGCGAGATCCTCCCCTATCTGGAAAGGCTGCACGACTATCTGCCGATCCCCGTACTCTACGTCAGCCATTCATTGAGTGAGGTGGCACGCCTGGCCGACCACATGGTGTGGCTGAAGGAGGGGCGAGTCGCTGATGTGGGTAGCGTACAGGCGATGCTGACCAGGATGGAGCTGGCACTCTCGCACGGTGACGAGGCGGCAGCGGTGCTCGATACTGTAGTCGCCGGCCAGGATGAGCACTACCATCTCACTGCGCTCGACTGTCGTTTCGGCAGGCTCTGGGTGAAGGCATTGGATAGAAGGCTGGGTGAGAGCGTGCGGGTACGTATTCCGGCTCGTGATGTCAGCCTGAGCCTGGAGGAGGAGACTAAAAGCAGCATTCTCAACATCTGGCGCGCCGAGGTGGTTGATATCGCGGTCGCTGATCCCGGGCAGGTACTGGTCAAGCTCTGCTGCCCAGAACGCATGGGTGATCAGCCACTGCTGGCACGCATTACGGTCAAATCCCATGACCGCCTTGGCCTGCGCATCGGCACACAGGTCTACGCACGCATTAAGAGTGTCGGTCTGCTCGAATAAGTTCCCTCTCTGGCTCTCTTACTATGCTTAGTTATACTAGTCTTATTAGATTGCTAGAACAGGGAGCCCTGGAAAATGGCCATATCCGCCATCAACACAATAAGTAAAACCACCCGGCGGCTTACCCGGCTACTGCCCTTTGTTCTTCTGTCTCTGCTCTATCATCCCGCTTCTTTCGCCATGGATATCAATGAACTAATGACGCACATCGATCGATTGTGGCGTGGTGACACCTCACAGGCAGTGATGACGATGAGCGTAAAGACCCGCCGTTATGAGCGAACCATGCGCATGGAGGCGTGGTCACGCGGCAAGGATCACTCACTGATTGTAATCCGTGAACCGATTAAGGATCGTGGTATCGCCACCTTGAAGGTTAAGGAGAATATCTGGAATTACCTGCCAAAAATCAATCGTGTGACCAAGGTTCCCGCCAGCATGATGTCGGGCGCATGGATGGGCAGCCACTTCACCAATGATGATCTG
Organism: Thiohalomonadaceae bacterium; assembly: GCA_041555695.1. Classification (GTDB taxonomy): domain Bacteria; phylum Pseudomonadota; class Gammaproteobacteria; order Thiohalomonadales; family Thiohalomonadaceae; genus JAPHSX01. The sequence goes on from JBFFJV010000025.1 coordinate 8,459, forward strand.
GTGAAGGAGAGCACTTATGTGGATGACTACGATTCGGCGATCAGCTTTGAAGGGGAGCGTGACGGTAATCTGATATACGAGGTGACCTCAATACCTAAACCGGATGCGGCGGTCGTGTGGGGCAAGGTGGTGATGATTATCCGTCAGGACAATTTCGCCCCTATTACCGCCACCTATTATGATGAGGAGGGTATTCAGGTGCGGGTGATGAATTTTGACCGCATTGAAATGATTGATGGCAGGGCCATCCCCATGCGTATGAGCCTGATCCCGGAGGATAAGCCGGGGGAGTCGACGGTAGTGCTCTATCAGGATATGACTTTTGGTCTGGCGCTGGACGATAACCTCTTCTCCCTGCAAGGTCTCAAGCAACGACGCTAAAAAAATCATGCATAGTCAATCTCATAGCCACCCGTTTACACGACTGCCGATGCTGCTGTTTATAGCCTGGCGCAATATCTGGCGTAACCCGGTACGCAGCCTGCTGACGATTGCCGCACTGGGCGGTGGACTGGTGATGGTGATTCTTTATGCGGCCTTGCTCGAGGGGATGACACGGCAGATGGTGCAATATGCTACCGAGATCTCCACCGGGCAGATGCAACTGCACCGTCAGGCCTTTGTTGATGATCAGGACCTCTACGCCACACTGCCATGGGACTACATACAACGCATAGAAAAAGAGGTTCCAGATGTTATTGCAGCACCACGACTCTATGCGGCCGGGTTGGCAAGCGCTGGAGACTCTTCCAGTGGGGTGATTATCAAGGCGGTAGATCCACAACGAGAACGCCAGGTGACCAAGATACTGGGGCATTTGCGACTGGGCGAGGCAACCCTCGAGCTGGCTAGTGCCGCGGACGAGCAACTGTTGCGCTACAACGTGGTAGTGGGCGCACAGCTGGCGAAGAACATGCACCTCAATATCGGTGATGAGCTGGTGCTCATCACCCAGGCTGCCGACGGTAGCATCGGCAATGCGCTGTTTCGTATCGCCGGGGTATTACGACCGCTGGATCCCAGCTTTGATCACATGGGGGTGTTGATGTCGATTGAGGCCTATCAATATCTGATGTACCTGGAGGAGGGATTCCACGAGCTGGCACTAAAGAGTGCCGACCTCACAGCCCTTGAGCAGCCTCAGCAGGCCATCGACAATCTGCTTCTCACCCTGGCAGCAGAGCAGCCACTGGATGAGCTTGGTGGCGCGGCACTCGTACGCAACTGGCGCCAGCTGACCCCGGCGATCTCTGACATGTTGGAGATGAGCAAGTCGATGGTGTTGATTGTCGGTTTTATCATTGTCGGGCTGGCCTCACTTGGCATGCTCAACACCATGTTAATGGCGGTGCATGAGCGCACCCATGAATTCGGTATCCTGCTCTCCATCGGTATGAGCCGCTGGTGGCTGTTAACCATGGTGATGTTTGAATCGCTCTGCCTGGCACTGGTCTCCGCGCTAACCGGTTCTATTGTCGGGGCATTGCTGGCCGGATATTTTGAAGAGCATGGGATCGATTTTAGTGCCTCAATGCCGGACGGTTATGACTGGGCCGGTATTGTTTTTGAACCGGTAATGTACGGCTATCTGGAGCCGCAACATCTGCTGACAAGTAGCCTGTTGATGATTGTCATTACCCTGTTGGCCTCGATTATCCCTTCCTGGCGTACCGTTCGTATGAAGCCGGCGGAGGTGTTGCGATGAGCACACAGCTACACAGCAAACTGCCGCTGCTGGCATTGTTCAGTCTGGCGTGGCGAAATATCTGGCGCCACCGTCGTCGCACCGTGATCACCCTGAGTTCTATCGCTATCGGCTTCGGCCTGGCTGTGCTCTCAATTGGTATTGGTGATGGTAGTCATAACTCGATGATTCGCAATGCCATCAAGCTGGGGGAGGGACATATCACGGTACAGCCTTTAGGCTACCTGGAGGCCCCGGCAAACCATAAATATATCGCCGACGGCAAATCGCTGGCGACACAGATTGAAGCACTTGGTATTGCTGGCAGTGTGCAACCGCGTATCTCGCTGCAGGTGCTGGTGAGCACGGCAAATAATTCCGTTGGGGCCGGGCTTGAGGGAATGTCTGCCACCGATGATCCGCGGGCGCTAATGTTGCAGCCGATGTTGCAGCAGGGAGAGTGGCTCAAACCCGGTGATCAGCGCGGTGTTCTTATCGGTGATGGCATGGCGCGCAAACTCAAGGCGAAGCTCGGCAGCAAGATTGTGGTGATGGCTGGGAAGCAGGGGGGAGATTCGCAGGCACAGCTGGGGCGGGTGCGTGGCATCTTCGACTCGCACGTGGATGAACTGGATGATTTTCTTATTATCAGTGATCTGCAGTTGGCACGTATGTTCTTGCAGGGTGAAGGTGCTGACCCGGCTCAACAACCGGTTACCCGCTTTGCGGTGTTTCTTGATGATGAGGAGCAGATGGCACTATGGAAAAAACAGCTACAGGGAGCTATCGATCAGACGCAGCTGGTTGCGCTGAACTGGCGCGAGATGATGCCGCAGCTGGTGCAGTTCATCGTGATCGATGATGCGGGCAACTACGTCTTTTTATCACTCATCCTGATGCTGGTGGTTTTCGGTATCGTCAACACGGTGTTAATGAGTGTACTGGAACGCACCCGCGAATTTGGTCTGCTGCGGGCGCTGGGGATGAGTCGCCACCACCTGCTGCAATTAGTCTTTTGTGAATCACTGTTGCTCAGTCTGCTGGCCGTGGTGATCGGCTGGGTCGTCGGGGGCGGGCTACACTTCTGGTTCTCCAGTCACGGTATCGATTTTTCCGCAATGATGGCAGAGGGCACCGCCATTATGGGTACCTTTATGGACCCGGTGGTCTACACCGAGCTATCGGCGGATCGGGTACTCCAGCTGACGCTGATCATCTTTATCGCCACACTCGCCTCCGGTATTTACCCTGCGATCAAGGCGGCACGGGTCACCCCGGTAGAGGCGTTGCGCACCTAGCGCACATTCAAACAGGTAAACATTTATGGCATTACTGAAACTTGAGGGCATCGGCAAGCGCTACCGCCAGGGTGAGGTGGAGGTTCAGGCCTTGCGTGATATCGACCTAATGGTGAAGGAGGGGGAGTTCGCTGCACTGGTCGGCCCCTCCGGCTCTGGCAAGACCACACTACTCAATATCATCGGCGGGCTGGATAGCCCCACCGATGGTAGCGTTCACCTAAACGACACTGAAATTACCTGTTTGAGTGAAGCGGAGTTATCCGACTTTCGCCTGTTCCAACTGGGCTTCATTTTTCAGGCCTATAATCTGGTGCCGGTGTTGAGCGCTCTGGAGAATGTGGAGCTAGTAATGGTGATGCAGGGACGCCACATTCATGAGCGACGTGAACGGGCCGAGCATTACCTGGAGCTGGTGGGGCTCAGCTCGATGCAGCACCGTCGTCCCTCTGCTCTGAGTGGCGGGCAACAGCAGCGGGTCGCGGTCGCGCGTGCCCTGGCCGCCGGGCCCCGGCTGGTGCTGGCTGATGAGCCGACAGCCAACCTCGACTCGGAAAATGCCACAGCACTGCTCGATATCATGCATCGTCTCTCTCATGAGGAAAAAACAACCTTCATCTTCTCAACCCATGACCCTCGGGTAATGGAGCGTGCCGAGCGTATCATCACTCTGCGTGATGGCCTGATTGAGAGCGACCAGGAAGTCGAACAGCACCATGCGCTTTAGCCTGTTCTGTCTCACTCTTGTTACTATACTGAGCGGAAAAAATACGCTGGCAGTCGACCTTACCGGTCGCTTCTCAATGTTGGGGGCGACGGCGCAGGCAGAGGAAGGGGACTGGGGATATCAGGATACGCCAGGAGATCTTCTCAGTGCCGATCAACAGAGCCTGCGACTGATGGTGGGGGATAGCGACAATGGCAAGGAGTGGTCGGCACACCTGCGCACGGTGCGCATTCACACACAAGGATTTATGACGCCGGATCTTCATAGCAGTGATCTATTCCGCTATTCAGACCTCGGTGGCACCTTGCTGGATGAGAGCGATGGCACAACCTCTACAGCGTCACGCTATGAATTAGATCGCCTCTACTATCGTCACCACTTTAATGACTATACGCTTACGTTAGGACGACACGCCATTGACTGGGGAAGTGGACGGTTCTGGCAACCACTCAATGTCTTCGGCAGCTTTTCTCCCACCGATCTTGATACCGACTACAAGCCGGGAATCGATGCACTGGCCATGGACTATTTTCCCTCTCAGTTTTCATCATTGAGCGGCGTCTATGCCTTCGCACCGCATGACCAGTCAACGCTTGCTAACAGTGGAGCCTTTCACTATCGAGGTCAGGTTGGAGGAGTGTCGGAAATCGCGCTTGTGGCAGGGAAAATCACCGGCAACACGGTTGTCGGGGCCTCATTCGAAAGTGCCTGGCATGAGATCGGATGGCGCATTGAGGGTCTCTATTATGATTTGAACGAGAGTGATCAGGAGTCACTATTCTGGATCGCCGGTATGGAGTATCAGTTTAATGATGGAACCTTGTTGAGTGCTGAGTATTACGATAACAGCCGTGGCGCCACCACAGAGTCAGAACTCGTCGGGCTGTACTCTGATACGCTAATCGCTGCAGGATTACAGCAACAACTCTCTCGCCACCTGGTGGGGATCGGGCTGGCCCGGGACCTTACCCCGTTATTACGCGGCAGTTATACATTACTGGGCAGTGCTCTAGATGATGAGAGTAGCTCGACTGTCTGGTCATTATTACATCAACTGAATATCACCTACTCGGTCAGTAATGAATCGGATCTTTTGCTGTCGTTATTGCTGCCTGGTGGAAAAGGGGTGACGTTAGCGGGTGAACCGCAATCAGAATTTGGTCATATCCCTATGACTTTTACACTTCGTTTGCGCTTCTATTTCTAGCTGCGGCTGTTTTTTGCAGATTTTCGATTGAGCTTAATACGCCTTGCAGATATTCCTGCAACATAGTTTCAACGACGAATGACTTGTGTTTCCCGGATGAGTTTATCGCCAGTAAAGATTCATAGGCGCGCTTTTTCTCCAGCAACTCCCGAAGTATCGTTTCTCTGGCCATGGCATTATTGCTCGTCTGTTTACACCAGCTATGAGAGATTTGAAATCAACCGGTGTTTTCTGGCGATAATAGTTCGGTAGATACGTTTCCCCCATAGAACTGACTCCCTGTTACTGTCAGCAGGCAGCCTTGCTAGCTCTTCTTGAAAATGTGATATTTCCTCCTTGAGCTGACTGATGATCTGCTGGCGGGTGACCTCAATGTGCCCCTGAATCGTTTCCATGTGGTTCATTGCTCTTCTCCCTTCAATACCAACCAACAGAGAGTCTACACATCAATAGTGAAATCGGTCTGTAGGTAATGGATGACAACGGTGTCAGCGAAGTGCTTCATATTTAAGGTCACACTCTGCTGAATTGTGAGCAAATTTAGGCAAATGTTATGACTGTTTTATGAAGAAACGATGAAAAGTTGATGAAGAATAAGGAGGCTATCCTGCGCTCTGTACGGCCTTTTCCTCCAGGTATCCAAGCACTAGCCGCATGGTGGCATTAATGTCACTGTAATGCTGGGTGTTTCCAATAATCTCCTCGGCACTCTGGATATAAGGAGCCTCTACCAGCTCATCAGCACAGTAATCAATGATGTTCTGGGCGCTAAATGGGGTGGTCTCCAGGTGGAACTGCAGGGCGATAACACGATCCTGATAGATGAACCCCTGATTATCGCAGGCTACGCTGGTGGCGATGCGCTGCGCACCGGGGGGGAGGGTAAAGGTTTCGCCGTGCCAGTGGAAGACGGTCATCTGTTGTGCCAGTTTCTGACCTAGCGGGTGGTTGGCAAACTGCTCATCGCGTTGAACAGATAGCCAGCCTATCTCTTTTTGCTCCCCCTGATAGACCTCGCCACCCAGCACCTCGGCAATGAGCTGGGCACCGAGGCAAACACCCAGGACGGGTTTACCTGCGTCGATAACCTGTTTTAAGAACCATTTCTCGCCCTTTAGCCAGCTGAACTGATGCTCGTCGTGGATGCTCATGGGGCC
>JBFFJV010000026.1:0-14321 GCA_041555695.1 Thiohalomonadaceae bacterium
CGCAGTACAGGCCGCCAAACTTTACAAATGGACCGATGAGGCGGGCGCCACCCACTACACTCAAAAACCACCCAGTGATACGGGTAGTGATGAAGTTATTTCGACCAGTGAGCCGGAAATTAAAGCCGAACCCGTCGACACCTCCCCTGTCGAAATACCGCAACCCACCGATTTGGCTGCCTCACAACAGGCCGCCGAGAGGTGTATGGGGCTCTACCACACCCTTGAACTCTATCAGGAGAGGCAGCCGATCACCGACAGTGATGGCAACGTGATGGTGGTCAGTGAGGAGATGCGCGAGTCAAAAATAGCGGAGCTCAAACAGGAACTGGACGCTTCCTGCCGTTAAACCGCCATGCCATACCTGTTAATCAATACCAACCAGAAACTCAGCGAGGCGCAGGAAAAGGCCGTGTTGGGCCGCTGCTCCGAGGCACTCGCCAACATGCTGGGGAAACCCGAACGCTATGTCATGGCGAGCATAGAGAGCGGCATTTCTATGCTGTTTGGTGGCGATGATGGCCCCTGTGCCTACCTGGAAATGAAGAGCCTGGGTCTTGCCGAAGAGAAAACCGCGGATCTTTCGCAAACCCTCTGTGGCCTCATCAGTGAGGCACTGGCAGTCCCGCCCGAGAGAATTTATATCGAATTTTCCAACCCACAACGCCACATGTGGGGCTGGAACAACAGCACATTCTGACTGGAAAGCGCGGGAGCGTTAGATCAGATTAGAAGAGGCACGTCCTCATACCCTTGCAACCTCACTATCTGACACTCCTCCCGCTCTCACGCCCTAACGTTCTAACAATCCCACATTCCCCCCCTCGGCGATCTCGCGTAAAATCCCCCTTTCGCCAACAAACCTGAAGAACAATCGCCATGCGCACCAGCCAATACCTTATCGCCACCGTTAAAGAGACCCCCGCCGACGCCGAGGTGATCAGCCATCAGCTGATGCTGCGTGCAGGACTGATCCGCAAACTCGCCTCAGGCCTCTACACCTGGCTGCCGATGGGGTTGCGGGTGCTGCGTAAGGTAGAGGCCATCGTGCGCGAGGAGATGAACCGTGCTGGTGCCCAGGAGGTGCTGATGCCGGCGGTACAGCCCGCCGAGCTATGGCAGGAGTCGGGCCGCTGGGATGCGATGGGGGCGGAGATGCTGCGCCTTACCGACCACCACAACCGTGAGTTCTGTTTCGGCCCGACCCATGAGGAGATCATCACCGACCTCATCCGCAACGAGCTGCGCAGTTACAAACAGCTGCCTGCCAATTTCTACCAGGTTCAGACCAAGTTCCGTGATGAGCGCCGCCCACGCTTTGGTGTGATGCGTGCCCGGGAGTTTTTGATGAAGGATGCCTACTCCTTCCACCTCAATGATGAGTCGCTGAAACAGACCTATGAGGTAATGCACGCCGCCTATACCCGCATTTTCACCCGCCTGGGGCTGGAGTTCCGCCCGGTGCTGGCCGATACCGGCGCCATCGGCGGCAGCGGTTCGCACGAGTTTCACGTACTGGCCGACTCGGGTGAAGATGCCATCGCCTTCTCGACCGAAAGCGACTACGCCGCCAATGTAGAAAAGGCCGAGGCGCTGGCGCCACAGGGGGAGCGCCCTGCCCCGACAGCAGAGATGACCGTCGTCGATACCCCGCAGCAGCATTCTATCGAAGAGGTAAGCAGCTTCCTCAAAGTGGAAGCGAAACAGACCCTGAAGACTCTGATCGTACGCGGTTGTGATGAGAACGGTGAGGCCGAGGGGGTGGTGGCACTGGTGCTACGTGGTGATCACGAGCTGAACGAGATCAAGGCGGAGAAACTGCCGCAGGTATTCGCCCCGCTGACCATGGCCTCGGACGACGATATCCGCGCTGCCGTCGGCTGTGCCCCTGGCTCCATCGGCCCGGTCGGTATCGGCACCCCGCTGGTTGTTGATCGAGATGCAGCCCAACTTGCCGACTTTATCTGTGGCGCCAATGAGGACGGAAAACACCTGAGCGGCGTCAACTGGGGGCGTGACCTGCCGGAGCCGGAGATCACCGACCTGCGCAATGTGGTCGAGGGTGATGCCAGCCCCGACGGTAAGGGTGTATTGACCATCAAACGCGGTATCGAGGTCGGCCACATCTTCCAGCTCGGCACCAAATACAGCGAGGCGATGAAGGCAACGGTACTCGATGAGAACGGTAAGGCCGTTCCGATGACCATGGGATGTTACGGCATCGGTGTATCGCGCGTGGTTGCCTCTGCCATTGAGCAGAACCACGATGACAAGGGGATCCTCTGGCCCGACGCCATCGCCCCGTTCCAGCTGGTGATCCTGCCGATGAATATGCACAAGTCCGATGCGGTACGTGAAGCTGCCGAAAAACTCTATAGCGAGCTCACAGAAGCCGGTTATGAGGTACTGCTGGACGATCGCAATGAACGCGCCGGGGTGATGTTCGCCGATATGGAGTTAATCGGCATTCCACACCGTATCGTCATTGGTGACCGGGGGCTGAAAAACGGAGCCCTGGAGTATAAGGGACGGGGGGATGCCGAGAACCAGGACATTCCTCTGGATGAGCTGCTCGATTTCCTGGCGCAGAAACTCAAGCGCTGATCGGCTTGCGCCTTAGCAGGACTCTCATAACCCCCACATAGAGAGCACCACAGAGGCCCCCCAGGGCATGGGCCTGCACCACCACCTCACCCCCGGCGGCCTCACGGCTGCCCGGCATAGGTCCCTGCCACAACTCCCATGCCAGCTTGGCCACCACGATGGCAAGAACCATCACCGCCTCTCGCTCACCACGTAGTGCCAACTGCAGGCTCCCTGCTACCAACATCCCATGCAGCAGTCCCGAGAGCCCCACATACCACGATAACTCCGGCAACCACCACAGTAGCCCGAGCGAGATCCCCAGCAGAGAAACTCCGATCAGCCCCCACCAGTTTGGCAACGAAAAGGCCCGCCCCACCAGGGTCCAGACCAGTAACAGACCCGCCAGATTGAGCCATAAATGAGACCAGCCAAGGTGGACAAGGTGGCCGCTGAAAAGTCGCCACCATTCACCCGCAAGAAGCCCGCTACGCTGATAGCGAAGCAGTTCGCCCGGCCCATCTCCCAACAGGGCGATCGCCAGTGAAACCAACAGCAATAGCAGCGGTGGCTGCCAGCGCCACCACCACCCCCTATCAATACCGCTCCTTGAGGATTGCCCCATTACACCTTCCCAAACTATGATGTACAGATGGTATCGCAGAAGTGAAGACAATTTCGAGCATGAGAACCGCAACACAAATAACAGGCCAATTTCACACCGTGCTTTTACTGTGTGTGTTGCCGTTATTGTTCAGCGGAGCGAGCCTTGCCAACCAGCCACCCAGCAACGTGGATCACTCACTGAAACAGCGTCTGGCAGAGGCGCTAGCGCAAAATAGTACAGGCGTTGACCGCTTTGATGCCGAGGTATGGCTGGTGGATATGGTGCAGCGCCTCAAGTCGCGCCTGAAGAAACGTACCGACAATGAGGAAAAGCTGCTGACCCTGCTGCAGCAGGTACACCTTGAGGCAAAGCGTGCGCAACTCGCCCCTGAACTGGTGTTGTCAGTCATTCAGGTGGAAAGCAATTTCGACCGCTTCGCCATCTCCGAGGCGGGGGCACAGGGACTAATGCAGATCATGCCCTTCTGGCTCAAGGAGCTCGGTCGCCCGGAGGACAACCTGTTCGAGCTTCAGACCAATCTGCGCTTCGGCTGCACCATCCTGCGTTATTATCTGGATATGGAGAAGGGGAATATCACCCGCGCACTGGCCCGCTACAACGGTAGTCGCGGCAGCTTCCGTTACCCCAACAAGGTTTTCAAGGCACAGCGTACAACCTGGTATAAATAGCTTCAGCCGATAGTGAAACCCGCGCTGACAGGCAGCTGCAATGTGTCACATTGCACATCCTCCACCTGCGCATGCTCAGGCCCCTGCCACAACCACTGCTGCAACAGCTTCAAGGCCGACGCCTCTCCACAGGCCACGACCTCAACACCGCCATCGGGCAGGTTGTGTGCTGAGCCGCTAACCCCTAACCGCTCGGCCTGCTGCTGGGTACTGGCGCGAAACCATACTCCCTGCACCCGTCCACTGACCCGGCAACGAATGCACTGGCTCACGGCAGCGTCAACTGTGCCGTATCACCAATTACCAGCGCATCACCCTCAGCCAGAGTAAAGATAACATCAATGGTGATATCCGCTGCTTTTGCGCTGTAACGGTTGATCGCGCCTACCCGCCCGGTATAACGCTGTTTTCCGATTTGCAGCTCTAGCTCATCGTCGAGGTGAAGCTGTAGCGCCTGTGTTGCATCAACAACAAAGCGGGCCTGTCGTTTCTGCAACGCCACCAGAGTGTAGAGTGGACGCGACTGATATTGACCATTCACCGTCTCACCGGACTGCACGTGACGCTCCAGCACCAGGGCATCGAAGGGGGCGATAATACGGCTCAGCCCAACCGCCTGTTGTGCCGTTTTAAGCTCTGCGGTGGCACGCTGATAACTGCTATCGGCCGCCGCATGCGCAATGCGTGCAAGATCGAGGTCGTGATCGGAGAGCAAGGTACGGTCATACAACTCTTCACTACGCTGCAATTCATTCCCGGCCTCAGTCAGCAACAGCTTCTGGTGTGCCAGCTCGGCACGCGCCTGTGACAACCGGGCACGCAATACACCATCCTCCAGCTGTACCAGGAGATCACCCTTTTTGACACGCTGCCCTGCGGGCGCAACTGCCTGTATCACCTCGGCAGCAAGATTGGTCGACAGCGTTAACGGTTCGAGCCAGGCCACCTTGCCCGACAGCTCAGCCGCGAACAGTGAGTTTGAAAATAAAAACAGCAACACCAGAGAGCCAGACCTTGTTATCACTTTTTTCATCTCTACAACTCCCCCTGCGTTTGTACTTGAGCCTTGTTAAGGCTATCCGGTTCGGCGCCGACCAGTGCATGCAGCTGCTCCCAGGCCATTGCGGTATCGAAATCATTTTTGATTAAGGCCAGCTGTGCATCACTCAGACGAACCATCGCGTCACCCAGATCAGCCGCAACCTCCATCTCGTAATTGGCACGACTGCGGTCAAGGTAGAGTTCGCGATAATCAAGCTCGCTTTGCGCCTGCTCACGCAGCTGAGCAAGGCGCTGGAGCTCAAACCAGCTCTCCAGCAGTGCCTGGCGCAGCTCCTGCCGGGCCTGGCTGAGCTGTGCCCGCAACCGCATGACCTCGGCCTGTTCCGCTGCCACCGCCGCATCAATTCGATCACCGTTATAAATCGGCACACTCAGGGTCACACCGGCACGCCAGCTATCGCTGGAACCTAGCTCCCGGCTGTAACTTGAAGCTTCCAGCTCCCCATCGAGCCGTGGCATCTTTTCATTGCGCGCACTAAGCACTCGCCGCTGTGCAGCCTGCAGCTCCAGTTGCAGAGCCTGCAACGCGGGATTGTACTGTTGCGCCTGCTGCAGCAGCTGATCATAGTCCGGCACAGAGCGTTCAGCGTGTTCAAAGCTGGGGCTAACCAGCTCGGAGGGAAGCTGGCCGGGACGGTTAAGCAGGTTTGCCAACCGGGAGCGCATCAAACGCTGACGCGACTCGCTGCCCAGCAGTTGGTGGCGAACGGTTTGGTAGTGACTCTCCTGCTGTAGCACCTCAATATCGGAGGCCTGGCCTAACTCCTGACGGTTACGTAACCGATCCAGGGTAATAAAGGCTACCGCCAGCGCCTCATTATCACGAAAGTTTTCCTGATCAGCCAACAGGACATCAAAGAAGGTGCGCATAATGGCGAGACGATGCTGATCACGCTGCGACTGGTAGCGCACCACCATCGCCTGCGCCTCGCTGCGTGCCGCCTGTTGCAGCGCACTACTACGACCAAAATCGTAAAGTGACTTACGCACAAACAATGAGCCCTTGTGATCATCAACCACTTCTTCGCTAAATGATGATGGTGGCTGCACCCAGCGCGCCCGGGCCTCCAGCGAAACACTCACATCATCCTGCGCCTCACTCACCTGCTGACGGGCCTGCGCCGCCAGCTGCCCGGCGCGGGCCTGCTGCATCGAGGGATGATCTGCATCCACCAGAGACAGTGCAAACTCCAGCGTCAGTGGCTGCGGAAATTCATCGGCGGGCTCAGCGAACGCCTCCATACTGCTAATGAGCAACAGCAATAACAGGGGTATTCGCAAGGGAGGGGGGATGATGCCGGCTATCATGCGCCCTATTTCTTCTGGCTGCGCTTAAAACGGGTAAAGGAGAGCGTCTGATAATGTCCTTCGGCCACATATTGTCCCATCAACATAAACTCATTCACCCCGGAGGTCTTGCCGGTATGACGATGGATGCGTTTTCCGTTAAGGTCATAAAAGGCGATCACCGGAGTCGCACGCACACGATTTTTCTTAAAGGCAAAATCCTTTTGCGGCATGCTCTCGCCCTTGAAATCAACAATCTCTACGTCGCCTTCAATATCCACTGAGAACAGTAGAAAGTTTTCGCGGTAATAGTCCTGCACCGAGGGCTGATTGAGCACATTCCCCTTCATATAGTGACAGAAAGGGCATTCATCCATCTCAAAAAAGATCAGTACCCCCTTCTTGCCCTGTTCACGCGCGCTCGCCAGCTCCTCGGAATAGTCACCGAAACTCTCATGGAAGAAATACTGATAGGGGTCGCGCGGTGTCTCTGCGAAAACAGTGCTACTGCACAGCACGATAAAAGTTAAAACGATACTCAATAGACCCTGTTTCATCACTTCAACTCCGATTTAACGTTTTACCGACTTATCCGGCACATAGGATTCAATGAATTCCTCAATGGCATCGGCGGTGACCGACCCGACATGCTTCACCACTGCGATGCCATCAGGATCGATGAGGTAGGTAGTGGGGAAATTGTCGACATTATCAAATGCAGGCATATCCTCGACCAATGGCACGATCGGATAACTAATGAAGTTATCGTCGACAAACTGCTCCAGCACCCTGGGCTGCAGCATCTCCATATCAATACCGATCACCACACCATCGCTATCCTTATGGGCCTCGTGATAGAGCACCAGTTCCGGGATCTCCTCCAGGCAGGGGGGGCACCAGGTGGCCCAGTAATTCAGCACCACCCATTTGCCGCGGTAGTCGGAAAGCTTGAACTGTTTACCCTCAATATCGGTCAGCTCGAGATCAACCGGATTGGCCAGCAGTGGCTGACTGCACAACAGAACTACTAGGAACAGAAATCGCTTTATCATGGTTCTCTCCACAGAGACGGCAGGTATATCATCCGACAGAATATCAGCTGAGAAAGTTTCTCGCCTTACTCAACTTTCTTCATTTCAGGCTTATGCTCTCCAGCATGCGAGAGATAAAGCGCCAGCCCCAGCAGGCTGATACCACCGGCCAGATAGAGCAGATCCAGCGGCGACTTAAAGCTCATCCCGATGGCATGCTCGAAAAACTTGACGATCAAAATCATCAGGATCACCTTGGCCAGTCTTGCTTTTAGGTCGTCCAGGCTGGTGATTAGCATCACATTGGAAGAGGTCTCAGACTGCTCTGCCTGTTCGATCTTACTGATGAACAACTCATAAAGACCGAGTGAGAAGATCAGTAGTACCGTTGCCAGCAGGTAACCATCTACGATCTCAACCACATGGGTAATAGTGGCACTGCGTAGCGCATTGCGTTCAACTGCATCCAGCGCGGGAGAGGCATACTCGCCCAGATGGCTAATCATATAATAGGCATCGATCGTTGCCATGTAGAACACCGCCAGCGAACTGAAGAGGCTGGCCACCACGGCAAATAACACCGCGAAGCGACTCTCCCACAACACCCCCTCAAAAAATCTTTCTACCGACTTCATTAGCCCCTATCCCAGTTATGTATACGCTGCGCTCAAATTTAAGATCATTCCAGACAAAAGAAAAGGGCTCCCGTAAGGAGCCCTTTATCATGCTGACTTGATGCTGAATTTACTGGGCGAGATAAGCCTCGTCACTCGCCTCAACAACACCAATAGACCATGCGCCGCGGGTACGGGCGTGGTTTACGGCAGCATCGATATCTGCAGCAGAAGCATCACGCTGAATCATCAGGTTCTGACCGGGGAAGATCAGGTCTGCATCCTGAATCTGGCTGCGGTTTGCCTTGTAGATCAGCGGCCACTGGTAGGGGTTACCGTAGATAGCGCTCTTGGCAGAGATACCCCACAGGGTGTCACCGGAAACCACACTGTAACTATCGGCGGCCATCGGTTTTGCCTGCTCCATCTTGGCCATTTCGGCCTGCTTTTGCCTCAGGGCATTCTCAGCCTGACGGCGAGCCTGATTGGCCAGCTGAATTGCCTTACCGGTATCACCTGCCTTCAGGGCCTCTTCGGCCTGCTTGATCAGGACATCGGTGTCACGCCAGGCGGCACCTGCGGCCTTCGCTTCATCATTGGCTGCCTTGGCATCGGCAATAGCACGCTGTGCCACTACGGTTTGGTCTTCAACCGGCTCAGGCTCCGGAGTGCTGGCACAACCTACAGCAATGCTCAACACCAATGCGATCAGTGCTGTGGTCTTTAATCCTTTGAAAAATTTCATCGTCTATTGACTCCGCCGTTAGATTTATTCGTTAAGTTAATGAAATACTAGCGTATTGGTGAAGAAAGTAGCACTTGGCGCAAAACCCTGTCAAGGCTGAGGCTGTGACCGTTTCCACAGTTTCACCGCTGTGACAGAAAAAGACTACTCTTTGCTTGCAGCTAGCGCCTCATCCCGCGCTTTAATTGCCAGCGCCCTGGCCACACTTGCGGCCATTCTCGCCGCCTCATATTCCCCCTGATTGAGGGTTTTGGTCGCCAGATCCATTGAATCTTCAGCACTGCGCAATTTTTGCTCTGCGTATTTCCCGGCCTGCGCTTCGCGTGCCGCCTCCAGCGCCTGGCGTGCATCACTCATTTCCTGTACCGGTGCTACCACAGTACAGGCAGAGAGCAGCAGCCCTGCGGACAATAATACCAGAAAAAATTTTAGTCGATTCAGAAGCATAGCGTCTCTGGATGGCTTGACCGTGCAGCCGTCACAAAAATGGGATAAATATAGACGAAACGCTATCACTGCCCCTATAGGCTGTCAAGCAAAGAGCCGCTAGAATAGGGCCCCTCCCTCTGGAACATAAACTGGCCCAAAACATGAAGATTTACCACAACCCGCGCTGCAGCAAATCTCGTCAAACCCTGCAACTGCTCGAAGAGCGCCATCTCGATGCTGAGGTGGTAGAGTACCTGAAAACGCCCCCAGGCAAGGAGGAACTGGGTGAACTTCTTGATATGCTTGGTCTGGAGCCGCGCCAGCTGATGCGCACCAAAGAGGCGGAGTATAAAGATCTTGGGCTGGATGATGCGTCGCTCAGCCGTGCGCAGCTAATCGATGCGATGGTCGCCACACCCAAGCTGATCGAGCGTCCCATTGTCGTCAACAACGGCAAGGCGGCAATTGGCCGTCCGCCCGAAACCGTACTGGATATCCTCTAATGGCCGAAATACTGGTTCTCTACTACAGCCGCCACGGTTCCACCGCCGAGATGGCAAAACTTATCGCCCGCGGAGTCGAGGAGGTCGATGGCATGCAGGCGCGCCTGCGCACCGTACCCGAGATCTCCAGTGTCTGTGAGGCCACTGAAGACACGATCCCTGCTGAGGGTGCCCCCTACGTCGAACTGGATGACATGAAGGCGTGTGCAGGACTCGCCCTGGGCAGCTCAACACGCTTCGGTAACATGGCCTCACCGCTGAAGTACTTTATCGACAACACCAGTCCGCTATGGCTATCGGGGACGATGATCGGCAAGCCGGCGGCGGTCTTCACCTCCACCTCCAGCCTGCACGGCGGTCAGGAGAGCACCCTGCTCTCGATGATGCTGCCACTACTGCATCACGGTATGTTGATCACCGGTCTGCCCTATAGCGAAACCGACCTGCTCCACACCACCGGCGGCGGAACCCCCTATGGGGCAAGCCACCACGCCGGAGCGGATAACAAGCTACCACTGAGTGAGGCTGAGCACCGACTCTGCATTGCACTGGGCAGACGCCTGGCAACTGCGGCCATGGCTCTGGAGGGCTGTACCCATGGATAAACTGCGCCGCGCCCGCATCATTGCCCTCTGCGGCTACTTTGGCTTATGGCTGCTGCTGCCCTTATGGTACGGCTGGCTCTCGCCCTCGCAACTCTCGCTGGGACTGGTGCTGGGGTTTCTTCTGGTACCGCTGTTATTTCCGCTACGCGGGCTGTTACAGGGGCGACCTTACACCTACGCCTGGGCCGCCTTCCTCGCCCTGTTCTATATCATCCATGCGGTGGGGGAACTCTATAGCAGCCCGCAGGATCGCCACCTGGCGCTGCTGGAATTACTACTGAGTCTGGCGTTTTATATCGGCTGTGTGAGCTACGCCCGTCTGGGTGGACGTGAGCTGAAAAAGCGCAAGGAAGAGGAGTCTAGCGAATAAAGGTTTTCACAAACGGGATGGTCAGCTTGCGCTGCGCCGCCAGCGACCCCTCGTCGAGTCTGTCCAGCAGTACAAACAGGTCGTGCATTTCGCGTGATGCGTGGTTGAGGAGGTAATCGGCCACCTCAGCGGGCAGTTCCATCCCACGCTGTCTGGCGCGCATCTGCAGGGCCTCTGACTTTTCCCTGTCATCAAGCGGTTGCAGTTGAAACACCGGCCCCCAGCCAAGACGCGACAGCAAATCGGGCAGGGTGATACCGAGAGCCGCAGGGGCGGCATTACCAGCGACGATCATGGTATGCCCGGCATCGCGCATGCGGTTGTAGAGATGGAACAGTGCCTGCTCCCACTCACGGTCTCCCGCCAGCAGTTCCACATCATCAATTGCCACCAGCGACATCTGCTCCATACCCTCCAGCATTTGCACCGACATCGTCATGCACTCGGCCAGCGGCAGGTAGGCAGCCAGCCCGTTCGCCTCGCTCACATCATGGCAGGCGGCCTGTAACAGGTGGCTGCGCCCGCTGCCGATGGTACCGCCAAGGTAGATAAAGGGTTCGCTGGCCGCTTGCAGGGCATGCACCACGGCGGCGTTGGCGCCGGGGTAGAAATTGGCGAAGGTGGCACTGTCCCTGAGACCGATACGCAGGGGAAGCTGTTGACCGGGAGAACGCATAATAATCAGGTTTTTTCGCTTTCTGTGTATAGCGTGCTGCCAACGTAACGTTCATGGGTATAGCGCAATACCACCATCACCACGGCGGCCACCGGCAGGGCCAGCAGGATACCGAAAAAGCCAAACAGTTGGCCACCGGCCAGCACCGCGAAGATCACCGCCACCGGGTGCAGGCCGATCTTCTCGCCGACCAGCATCGGGGTCAGCAACATCCCCTCAATCATCTGCCCGATACCGAACACGATAAGCACGTAGAGCAATGGCGTGAGCTCCTGAAACTGCATCAGTGCAGCGATGCCAGCAGCGATAATGCCGACGATAAAACCGAGGTAGGGGACAAAACTGACCACCCCGGCCAGCATGCCGATCAGCACCGAGAGCTCCAGTCCGACGATACTCAGACCCACCGAATAGATCACCCCCAGCGCCAGCATTACCGTCAACTGGCCACGCAGAAAGGCCCCCAGCACCTCATCGGAGGCGCGGGCAAAACTCACCATCAGGGGCTCATAGCGGCGTGGGATCAGCTCATGCACACGTGCCACCAGGATGTCCCAGTCGCGCAACATATAGAATGTGACCACCGGGATCAGCACCAGATTGGCGATCCAGGCAAGCAGCGTGATACCCGATTTGGAGATCACACCAACGACCCCCTTCATAGCACCACCGGCCTGCTGCCACTGCCCACGTAGCGACTCCTGCAGCGCCACCAGGTCGAGGACCGGCCCATCAAAACCGAGGCGCTCACTGAGTACCGGAATACCGGTGTGCTGCAGCCAGTGGAGATACTGCGGCAGCTTGCTGATCAACAACCCCACCTGGCGCTCCAGCATCGGAACCAGAATCACCAGCAGCAGCAGGGCAAGCAGGGTGAGGGTCACGAAAACCGAGACCACCGAGAGGGTACGCGAGAGCTTCCATGCCTCCAGCCGGTCCACCAGCGGATCGCCGATGTAGGCCAGTACTGCGGCCACCAGAAATGGCGTCAGCACCGGGGCCAGCAGGTAGAGCAGTCCCCCGCCGAAGCTCACCCCGGCCAGCAGAAACCACTTTTGTGATTCACTCATTCCCTCTGTTCTCCCTCTCGCTGACAGCGGTGCGCCCGATGCGACCACTCCCAGACATAATTAGCTCCACTCAACACCGTGGTCCATGCCACCACCATGATCATACTGCCCATTACCCAGCCCGGCAGGGCAAAACCCAGCGGGGCCACCATCACCAGTAACACCAGCAGAATTTGAAACAGGGTATTGGCCTTGCTGATACGACTCGGCTCCATCTCGATACCACCACAGAGTCGATGATAGGCAAACGCCCCGCTGATAATCACCACATCACGTGCCAGCACCAGTAGCACCAGCCACAGCGGTAGTAACTCGATATAACCAAGGGTGGCGTAGGTACAAACCATCAACAGCTTATCGGCCAGCGGGTCGAGGATCGCCCCGAGCTGCGAACGCCAGTCGAAATGACGTGCCAGAAAGCCATCCAGACCATCACTGGCACCCGCCAGCGCAAACAGTACTAAAACTGTGGCGAACTCACTACGCAGCAGCAGCACCACAATGGGCGCTACCAGCAGGATACGACCCACACAGATCAGGTTGGGAATATCTCGTGCTTTCACGACAGCAGGCGGAAGACCAGCTCCTCAATCGGAACCACCGGCTGCGGCTCCAGCAGCCCGGCATCTTCCGTGAGCTCGTCACCCTCCATCTCCATGAGTTGTTCGGCAGTCTCTGCAACAGGTTGTTGCGCACTCTCATCCTGAGACACTTCAGCCGCGGGGGCTTCTATTAACAGCGGCTGCAGCGGTACACGATAATCCGGTGAGACCATTGATTCGGGGGCCGGTGTCTCCACCTCCACCAGCACATCACCCATAGCGATCGCCTGCAACACCGTCTCGCGACCACCCTCGATCTCTACCAGGAAGCTGCTGGAGCTGGCATCAACCCGACGCAGCTTCACTGCCGTGACCCCATGCAGAGACTGCAGATAATCACTGACACGCCGGAAGTCACTCATCCCATCGACCTGTTCGATGCGCAGTGCCAGCTGATCAAGCCCCATATAGCTGCTCGTGGCAAAGTACTGTGACAGATAGTCACTGGTGCCCCCGACGCCATTGGCGATCACCTCTGTCACGTTCTCCGACATTGCCTGCCACTCGTGCTGCTCGCCTTGATAACGCAGTGTCCAGCGCGCCTCCCACGCCCCCCTCACAGAGTAGAGCTTGCCGACAAGTACTGCCTGGGTTTCGTAGCGCTGCGAGGCCATCTCGATGTTATCAATAAATCCCCCCCAGATATCGACCGCGCGCACCTTAGACTGGTCAGTCAAATCCAGCAATGGCAGGCGTAGCGGAATCGCACGACGCTGCGCCTCCGCATCGAGTACCTCGCGTACCAGCCCCTGATCGTTGGCACCGACCAGCACCCGGCGCGCCCCCTCCTCCACTGCCAGCCACACCAGGGTGGCAGGACGGGCGGCACTCCACACGTTAAAGCCGAAACGACGCAGCAAATTATCAATACTGGCGCTGTCAAAACCGACCCACAGCAGCAACCGGTTTTCTGGCAGGGATGCATCCCCCTCGGCTGGCTGTTGTTTCTCAGGTGGCAACGCCTCACTGTGATAGCGATACTGCTGCACATAGCGGGCGGCATCAGCCATCGCGCTCTTGATCACCTCCTCGTCCAGCAAGGTGGAAGAACCGCTCACCTTGAGCAGGACTGCAGCCATCGCCTCGCCCATCGCCGTAGCGCGCATCGCAGGGCTCTGATCCGCCACCTCGACCTCGGCCTCATACAGCCCCTTGAGTTGCGCCGCCTGTGCTGGCAGCCCCCAGATAAACAGCCATCCGCAAAGCGTTATAAATTTAAGGTATCTCATCTGGAGGGAAGCTATGTCACTGCCTGGCTCAAGTCAAGACACGACAGGAAGACGGCGCGCCAACGTGCTGGTAGAATACGCCGTTCTTTTTTCCGGCCACCTGGCCGATGGTCTCTTTGGGAGAGCAGTACCGTGAGCGACGACAAACAGCAATCTTCCGGCCTTAGCTACCGTGATGCCGGTGTAGACATCGATGCCGGCAACAGCCTGATCGAGCGC
>JBFFJV010000027.1:0-14236 GCA_041555695.1 Thiohalomonadaceae bacterium
TGTATTTCTTATTCTTTATCTAGAATTTAGCTCATGCTTTAGGCTGGTAGGCAAGAAATTTATTATTTACGGGTAATCCCCTATATCTACCCGTCGCAGCTTGTGAAATGGATATTCGACTAACGTAGTGTGGTATTATTCTCTCTATTCTGTGGACCGTGAAGCATTGCCCTTGAGTTACTCTCATGCGGTTCACATATCTGATGTAATCCTTACTGTGAATTATATAGAGTGAACTTATGTTATACCTGAGTGAAGTATTAATTCAGAATCCCGAACTGCTGAACTTTGATGAGTTGCTGGAAGTCATTAAGGTACGTGCGAAATCGGAGATGTTCTTTCGCATCGATGTTAAACCCCCATATCCGGATACCCCGGAGAACTGGGAGGATCGACTGGAAGCTGCCTTTACCTGATTCGCATATATTAAGGTATAGCCACTTCGAACGAACGAATACCTGATCTATGAACAAGGGATAGATATGAAATATTTGGATACAAATGAGCACCTCGCCGAGGCTGAGTGTTCTAATGATGCGATTCAATCCAGTGAATTGTTGACGCAAAAGCTGAGCGAACACGAAACTGTCCTGCAAACGGCACAGGGGCAGGAGCGTCTGAAGCCACTGCTGGATAGTGGCTATATTCTGCTCGACCTGGTTGATCGTAATAAAGATGCCTGGACCGTAGCGAAAGAGGCTTTTGAGATTGCGATAGCCGATGATAACTGGCTCAGTGCCGTTGAGGCCTGTGATATTATCTATCAGTCAGAACAGGATGACGCCATTCTGGCTCTGGCACATGGGATCTGGCTGGGTGTGACATATCCTATTGACCCGGAGCTGAGCGTAGCGATGTTGCAGCATCTGGTTGATGAGACGCCTCCGGATTCCGATGGTGCAGCCGTTGCCGCTGCCGTTGCCACCTACATTACTAACCTCAGGGCCGAGGGCAAACAGCGTGAAGACCTTGAGTTCTTTACCAACCAGTTGATGGGGGCTGTAGCTCGTCGCCACACCAATGGCGCCTGTGATAAACAGGAGCTGTTCGATATCTGGATTGAGCGTCTGGAACTGAATGATCCCTCCAAGTTCCTCCCCCGTTTGTCGAAGATCATAGATGTTCTCGTTCCTGAGGGGCAGTGGTGGTTTGACCGCGATGCCCTGCGTGAGAAGATCCCTGCCTAGTGAGGTAAATACCATGCAATGGCAAGTTGAAGAAGATGATGTCAGCCGGTTCGTGGTGCCGGAAGATGTGTACGATATGCAATTTAGTATTGACTGCAAGGTGCTACCTGTTGATCACGCCTACGCGCTCTCTTCGGCTATTCAGCAGGCTCTGCCCTGGTTTAGCGATGATGAAATTGCCGCCTTGCACCTCATTCATGGGGCTGATTCCGGTAATGGCTGGGAGCGTCCCGAGGCCTCCGACGATATAATTTACCTGTCACGTCGTACCAAGCTGGTATTGCGTGTGTCCGCTGAACGCCTGGATGACGCGATGGCGCTGTGCGGTCAGGAACTTGATGTCGCCGGTAACAGCATGAAGGTACTCAAGGCGAGCAAGCGCCTGCTGGATGTCACCTCTTCACTCTATTCGCGCCATGTGGCCGCAGAACCGGGTGAGGATGAGGATGCCTTTATGCAGCGTATTATCGAACAAATGCGCGGCATGAACCTCCGTTTCAAGAAGGTGCTGTGCGGCAAGGAACATCGCATGAATACACCGCAAAGTGAGCTAATCACGCGTAGCCTGCTGGTGGCAGACCTCAGTTTTGATGATGCCATCACTCTGCAGGAACGCGGTGTTGGCACAAAAGTTTATAAGAAGTTGGGATGTGGTCTGTTCATTGCGCATAAGACTGTTTAAAATAATCCCGATATATCAGTTTTTAATCAACTAGTAATTAACGACGATTAGTGTAAGGAGCTACCCATGAGTTATGAAGTAAATGGCGCTACCATCGAAGCCAACGAAAAGGGCTACCTGGCCAATATTGAGGATTGGAACGAGGACGTTGCGGCAGCCATCGCTGCTGGTGAAGGCGTAGAGCTGAGCGAAAAGGCATGGGATCTGATCAACTTCCTGCGCGATGAGTTCATCAACAACAACGGTAATCAGCCTAATGATCGCAACATTGTAAAAGCAATGAGCGACAAGTGGGGCGAGAAGGTCAGCAGCAAGGACCTTTACACCCTGTTCCCGATGCAGCCCTCCAAGCAAGCCGCCAAGATCGGTGGCCTGCCTGAGAGCCGTCGTAAGGGTGGTTACTAATCGATAGCGCTACCGCTACCGCTTAAGAAAAGGCCCGCTGATGCGGGCCTTTTTTATTTAGGCTATTCAATATGCGGCTGCTTGAGTCGCTGCATCAACTCACTAGCGTTATCACCCACCTCTCTGTAAGTAAGCAGGGCATACTCGGCCTGTGCACGCCACTGTTCCGCACCGATTTTAACGATTTCACGAAGCCGCTTCCCGTCGTCACCCTGTAACCAGTACTGATAGGCCGCCCCCAATGCCGGAAAGATCTCCTTGCGCATGCTGGTGAAGTTCGCAAAATAAAAGTGCAGTGCTGCTTCGCGCCCCTCATCCAGTAAGTGGGGAAGGGTACGGCTACAGTCAACAAGGTGGTCACGGATTGCC
Source organism: Thiohalomonadaceae bacterium (assembly GCA_041555695.1). Lineage (GTDB taxonomy): Bacteria > Pseudomonadota > Gammaproteobacteria > Thiohalomonadales > Thiohalomonadaceae > JAPHSX01. The sequence continues at coordinate 2,644 of JBFFJV010000027.1, forward strand.
CTTAGCTGAAATTCGGCACGGCTGCGGGGCAGGGCAGCCAGCATTGATTCCCACTCAGCTCCCAGTTCATGTCCAATGGCCAGTTCTCCCAGCTCATGCTGCAGCAGGGTATCGAGCTCGTCTGACGTGATGGCCTCCAGTGCACCCTGCAGATCGTCATGGAAATTGTAGAAGGAGGCGGCACGGGCGATGGCACGATGCGGATCCTGCCAGCCCCACTCTTCAAGTTTTTCCCAAATCATGCGTTGTAGCGATTCGCGGCGCAAAAAGACGCTACTCCCCAGGCTCATTGCCGGAGGGGCAGTCAACTCACGTGCCAGTTCACGGCCCGATATATAGATATTGGCCCCCTCGCTGCGCTCAATGTGCTCCAGCTCAGCAAGAAAGAAGTGAGGTTTGACACCACAGTAGCCGCCACTGTAGATCAAATCATTACCAACTAGCTGTCTATTAATGTCATCACTATCAAACGGCAGGAAACTTTCACCGGATAGCTCAAGCGGCTGGAACTCCTCATCCTGCAGTTGTTCCCAGTGAGCCTCCCTGGCCGTTAGCCATTCCCCAAGCGGTTCTTTGGCCAGAGGCTCATCAAAGGCAATATGTTGCTCCCAGCGATAGAATTCACGCATCTTTAGCAGGTAGATACAAAGGGAGTAATCACGCGCATGGTGAGCATCCGAGAGGTGACAGTTGTGCTGTACCCCCTCAATCAGCAGTTGATACGCGGTGTTGCCATTCGTCATGGTAAGCCCCATCTAAAGCTTGTCGCGGTAACTTATTGCCTAGTAAACTAGTTGGCCTTTAACTTTAGGCTAGCACGCGCTAAAACTGACCGCCAATATGGTTAACACATTATCGTTCCCCCGGAACACTCACGAGGAATCCCATGGCACGTATCAGAACCAAGTTCCATAACAAGCAGAAGCCAAAGTCGGTAGAAACCATTGCCGGCGCAATGGGAATGAACCTCTGGAAGCTGGCATCGGGTGCTGCCAACAAGATGTATAGCGATGGATTCAACTTCAAGGATAACGCGCAACTCCTTGATGTTATTGGTGAATTCGGTATATTTCTGTTGCAACTGGCTGACCGTATTGCCTATGAGGAGCTGCCACAGGAGGAGCGCATGCGTTTCACCCAGGCGCTGGCCGCCCACCTTATACAGACCATGGTTGAGAATCAGCTTGAAGAGCTTGGCGAGGGTGACTATCAGGGCGCGTTTGTCGAGAAACTCAATCAACGCCTCGATGCCTACTCTGAGTTCGGCATCATTGACGGTAGCCCAGGGTATCCGATGCTGCGCTATTTCGGCACCAGTGTCGATGCGGTCATGGGGGGGGAAGATAATAAATGGGTGATCGAAACGGTGATTGAGGTAGAGGCCCCCGCAGTCATTAAACCGCTTAAAGATGGAATGGCAAAGCTGTTGCCACAGGCCCAGCCCGCTCAAACCGAGGATGATAGTGCCGTGCAGTGAACTGCTTTCCTTCCGGTGTGGCGACGGGTAGGATCACCGCTTTAACACGATAACAACTACACGGAACTCCGATATGCGCGGACGCTTTATCACCCTCGAAGGCAGCGAGGGCAGTGGCAAGAGTACCAACCTTAGCTATATTCATCAGCGGTTGCGGCAGGCAGGGATTGAGGTTGTCCTCACTCGCGAGCCTGGCGGCACACCACTGGGTGAGACCATTCGTGAACTGCTGCTGGACTACCGCCAGCAGGCAATGGCCAGTGATACCGAATTATTGCTGATGTTCGCCGCGCGCGCTCAACACCTTAACGAGCTTATTATTCCCGCCCTTAATGCCGGTCAATGGGTCCTTTGCGACCGCTTTACCGACGCCACCTATGCCTACCAGGGTTCAGGGCGCGGCATCGCGAATGAGCGGATCGCTCAGCTGGAGCAGTGGGTGCAGGGCGAATTGCGCCCCGATCTTACCTTCTTTCTCGACCTACCGGTGGCACAGGGGCTGGCCCGTGCCGGTGAACGTGCGGAGCTGGATCGTTTCGAGCGTGAGGAGATCGACTTTTTTGAGCGAGTACGCCAGGGATACCTGAGTCAGGCCGAGTCACAGCCTCAACGCTATCGTGTGGTTGATGCCTCACCACAACTGCCTGAAGTTCAGGCGCAGCTGGATCGCATTATTGATGATTACCTGGCTCAAGGCTCCAGCGCCGCATGAGTGATTTGACTCCCTATCCCTGGCAGCACGAGCTTTGGCAGGGGCTGATGAGCCGGGTGGCGCAGCGGCGCCTGCCTCACGCGATCCTGCTTACCGGGGCCGTTGGTATTGGTAAACGCCATCTGGCCAGCTGCCTGGCTCATTCCCTGCTGTGTGAGCATAATCGGAATGACGGCAGCGCCTGCGGCCAGTGTCGCAGCTGCCTGTTGCTGGCAGCGGGTAGCCATCCCGACTACCTGCTGTTGCAACCGGAAGAGGAGGGCAAGGGGATCGGCATCGACAAGGTGCGTGGCCTCGGTGAGTTTCAGTCGCTAAAGAGCCAGTACACCCGTGGTAGGGTGGTGCAGCTGCAACCGGCCGATGCCCTCAATATCAACGCCGCCAATGCCCTGTTGAAGACACTGGAGGAGCCGAGCGGAGATACCACCTTGATTCTCTCTACAGATCGCCCGATGAGTTTGCTGGCAACCATCCGCAGTCGTTGCCAGCAAATTGCGCTACGACCGGCACTGGGCCAAGAAGCTGAACACTGGTTGAGAAGTCGGTTACAAAACACTGAATTTTATGATGATTCGTTACTACAGATGAGTGGTGGTTCGCCTCTGCGTGCGTTACACTGGGCCGAAAATGGCGAGCTAGAATGGCGTGAACAACGCTGTGGCGAGCTGCAGGCACTGGAATGTGGTGAACAGTCTGCCGTGGCACTGGCAAAGAGCTGGTATGAAATTGGCAGCGCTCGCATTCTTCCCTGGTTCTACGGAATGGTGCTCGACCTGCTGCGAATAAAGCAGATGCCGCAGGCCGCACCACTGATCAATCCGCGTCTACAACAGCAGTTGCACAGCCTTGCGGATAGGGTAGACTTGGATTTTCTGCAGCTGCTCGGAGAGCGGATGCAGGAGTGGATGCGCTCGATGCGTGGCCAGATAAACCAGCAGCTGCTGCTCGAAGAGCTGTTGCTGGCGTGGAAACAGCGTCGGGTTGGCGGATAAACGAGGTAAATCAAGATATGGCAGCACCATCACCAAGGCAGGGGATACTTTCTCTCACGATTAAGGATAAAAGCGCCCTCTATGCGGCCTACATGCCGTTTGTGAAGAATGGCGGCCTGTTTATCCCCACCAATAAAACCTATCAGCTGGGTGATGAGGTCTTTATGTTGCTCACGCTGATGGATGAGACCGAAAAGATGCCGGTTGCCGGCAAGATCGTCTGGCTTACTCCCAAGGGGGCACAGGGCAACCGTGCTGCCGGTATCGGTGTGCAGTTCAGCGAGCAGGATGGTGGTACCGCACGGGGCAAGATCGAGACCTACCTGGCCGGTGCACTCAAATCTGACCGCCAGACCCACACTATGTAACCCCCTTACACCTACGAGAGAGATAGAAAAGCGGCGTTTTGCCGCTTTGTGCATTTAAAACCATGCTAATTGATTCCCACTGCCACCTGGACCGCCTCGATCTCACACCATTTGATGGTGAGCTAGCCAACGCACTGGCCTTTGCACAGGAGCGTGGCGTAGAACGTTTTCTTTGCGTTGCCATTGATATGGAGAATGTCCATACGGTGATCGATATCGCACAACGCTATCCACAGATCTACGCCAGTGTCGGTGTTCACCCCAATGAGCAGGGACGCGAGGAGCCTGGTGTTGAGCAGTTAGTGGAACTGGCCGCCAACGACAAGGTGATCGCTATTGGTGAGACCGGACTGGATTACTTTCGCAGCGAAGGGGATCTAAGTTGGCAACATCAGCGTTTTCGACACCACATCGCAGCGGCGAAAGAGTGTAATAAACCGCTGATCATCCATTGCCGTGAAGCACGGGAGGATACGCTGAAGATGTTAGCGGAGGAGGGTGCGGATGAGGTCGGTGGGATTATGCACTGCTTCGTCGAGGATCTGGCCACTGCCGAGCGTGCCATGGAGCTGGGTTTCTACATCTCCTTTTCCGGCATTGTCACCTTTAACAGTGCCAAAGAGCTCAAAGAGGTGGCACGAGCCATTCCTGCCGAGAGACTCCTGGTAGAGACCGATGCTCCCTATCTGGCACCGGTACCCTATCGTGGCAAGAGCAACCAGCCCGCCTATGTACGGGAGGTGGCAGAGTATGTTGCCGAGTTACGCGGCGTATCGTATGAGGAGATCGCAATGCAGAGCGGTGAGAATTTTCAGCGACTGTTTCGCCTGAATTGAGTCCGAAAGGGTGCGGCTTAATCCGGTGACTCTTCCTTCTTCAGGGCGCGCAGCCCGCCTTCAAGAAAATAGGCATCAATGCCGCGTTCACTGAGCAGGTAGGCGGCTGACGAGCTACGCCGGCCGGTATCGCAGTAGACAATATATTTGGTGTTGTGATCGAGTTCACGTGATTTGATACGCAGCAGATAGAGGGGAATATTCATACTGCCCGGTATGGCCATATTTTTGTGCTCACTCTCCAGACGCACATCCAGCCACCGCGCACCGTCGGCAACCATCTCCCTGGCCTTGTCGTAACTCACATTCTGCAGTACGGGGGCCTTCAGCAGCTCAACAAAATCCTTCTTCGCCATGCGCATCAGCTTGCCGTCACTAAGCATGGTGACATTGGCATTGCGCTTATTATCGGAGATCAGCGCCTCTTCACCAAAACCGGTTCCCGCTTCCAGCTCTGCCAGCTTGATATCCTTACCCGACTTGGTGGTGTGGGTAACCACACAATGTCCCTTTTCAATGAAGTAGTAGTAATCCCCCTCGTCACCCTGCTTAATCACCAACTGCCCCTTGGTAACGGGCAGTGTCTCCATACGCATAAATACTGCCTGGATATTGCTGGGGGGGATGCGATGGAAGATCTCTGAGCGCAGCATCATGGTCATCCAGTCGCCAGCTTCCTCTTCCTCAGCCCCGTTTTCGTTTTCATCCAGGTCCGAGACCATCATGCCGGCATTCTGATCCCAGGTCAGAAGGATATCGAGCATATCGTTATCGACACGGAAATAGTGGCAGTCGTTGTCTGCGATAGCGGTATAACGACGTGGTCGGTGGTGTTCTAGCGGAAAACGGGTAGGGGAGGTACCACCACGAATTTTCTTCTTTTCGCCGCCCTCACCCAATAGCAACAGCTCACCGGACAACAGGTAGTAGGAGAAGTTATCACTATCCCCCTTTTTAAACAGTGCCTTACCCTTGGCCAGCGTCTCAATAGCGGTCTTTTGCGCAAGACTCTGCAGATTGTCTGAGGTTAGGTCATTAAGGGGGACGAATTGTCGGAGTACCTGGTTGTTCACCGTGTTATCAGGCTCGATTTAGTAGGGTTTATTATGTAGCGGAATCATAGCATAGAAGCATCGCAAAAATAGAGGGATTAGTTGTTCTGTAGCTTACTCACTATCTTTACAATTTATGGCGACGCTGCTCTCGATTGCCAGGAATTTGTAGGAGCGGCCTCTGGCCGCGAAAGGGTTTCAGGCTGTTTACTTAGCGGTAGCAGACCGCTCCTGTTAAAAAGTGCATCATAAGGGGCTATGGATGTGCTGGTCTGATAATGCGTAACTAGAGTCAACTTGAATACACTCTAAAAAAAATATGTAACACACTGTTATTATTAGATTAATTGATTATTTAACTTGCGTACGGCAGACTCAAGGCTAGCGCGTGGGGTATAAAAGTGTGGCGAGAAGCGAATACCGCCGGCGCGGTGGGCGCAAAAGATACCATCGGCATGCAACAGCTCAAAAATGGCCTGACAGTCTTTCTCTATTAGCCGGAAGGTAACGATACCAGCAAAGCGCTCTTTCTGTGTTGGTGTAATGAGCTCCACACCAGCTATTTGCGACAAGCTATCGAATAGATACTGACTGTTTTCCAGCACCAGCCTTTCTACCTCAACCATACCTACCTCAAGTAACAGGGAGAGACTGGCACTAAGTGCATGAATGCTCAGCATATTGGGGCTGCCGCACTCAAAACGACGAGCTGTAGCGGCCGGTTGCCAGTCGGTACGATCGAAATCTCCAATCGCCTCAACCATATGCCAGCCAAACTGGGTCAACTTTAGGGTGTCACGGAGCTCCGGGCGCAGGTAGAGAAAACCGAGCCCCTCAGGTCCAAGCATCCATTTGTGGCCATCGGCAGCCACAAAATCTGCATGTATGGCCTGCGCATCAAAACGCAATGCGCCCACGCTCTGTATCGCATCAACACAGAACAGGATTCCGTGTTCACGGCAGAAGTTCCCGATACGCTGCAAATCCATGCGCAGACCTGTACCGTATTGCACTGAGCTGATCGTGATAAGGCGGGTGTGCTTATCGACTTGAGCAAAGAGTGCGTCTTCAGGCGTTGCGGCGCTATTGAGATCAGCCTGGCGCAGTTCGATACCCTGCGGAGCCAGTGACTCCCAGACGATACGGTTGGAAGGAAACTCCTGAGCACTGGTAACGATGTTCTCATCAGCACACCAGTTGATGCCGGCGGCAACAAAGGAGAGCGCTTCGGAGGTATTCTTCACCAGCGCAATATCGTCGGGCGATGGCGCATTAATTAATTGCGCCAGCTGTTCACGCAATCTCTTTTCAGTGTTCAGCCATTCGGGATAGTTCCATGAACCGCGGTGCAGATTCTGCTGAGCAAAACGCGTTACGGCATCAACCGTACGCTGCGGCCAGGGGCCCACAGCGGCATGATTCAAATGAATCAAATCGTCATCAAGTGCAAATTCTGTGTGTAGAGGTGTGGTCATAAGTTGTTGATATTATATATTTTCAGTTATTGCATATGCGCATAATGTCTATTATGTAAAGTAGCATAAAGACCATCAAAAATGGTTGGACATCCATTCGACCACCAAGTATAAATGTACATAAACATGTAAATAGACACCCTATTTCCAAGTATTCCTGTAAATCTTATAACCAGTTTATATATCCCGAAACGGATATAAATGGCTATCCATATGATGGTCGCACCGCGTCAGCACGAAAATCCTTTTCATCTTATCGCCAGAATCTCAAGTCTAATGAATCACCTGTATTCTAGGTTGTAAATGTTATTTACGACCATTTAATGAACGAATATTACCAACTGCACCCTTGGCTGGTGTGAAGCGAACCCAGACATCGCCAGTACTAATATCGAATATAAGCCGGCGATGTCCAAATTCACCCACATGCGCCATCACAATATTTGCATTTTCCTTCATCAGCAGCTCAAATGCTGCAGCGGCATTCTTTTCGCCAACGGGCTGCTTTTCTGACGCATCCAGTTTCGGATCTGGATACTTTTCATACATATTCCCCCCCCCGAACACCTTGATCTGATAATCCGAAAAACGTGTATTATTTCGAGAAACGGAACGCTTGAATAATTCAATACAGTCTTGTGCATAGCGTGGGTCTGGTCTCAGTCCAGGAGGATTTGTGTGAGGCCTGGCCAAAGCAAAGTGACACATTCCGCCAATGCGTCGCTCGGGATGCCACAGAGTGATAGAAATGCATGACCCTAACAAGGTATGAACATGGGTACCTGACTTATCAAAGCAGTAATCACCCGCGTGTAGAATTACCTTCTTTTTGGCATGAAGCACCTATCACCTCCGCTGTAATGCTCAGGAAACATTTAGTAATGCACCAGCTATCTTGCTCAGAGGCAGTTCGTGGTGGACGCCGCCACGTTTCACTGCTTCTTTGGGCATGCCGTAGACTACGCTGCTGGCCTCATCCTGTGAGCAGGTCCAGGCACCAGCGTCATACAACTCCCTCATGCCGTCAGCACCATCGTCCCCCATACCAGTTAGTATCGCAGCAACCGCGTTCGACCCCGCATAACGTGCAGCCGAGCGGAATAGCACATCAACCGAAGGACGATGTCGCGAGACGAGTGGGCCATCCTTGATTTGCACGTAGTACCGCGCACCACTGCGTTTCAGCAGCATGTGTTTATTACCCGGAGCAATCAGGGCTTGACCACGTAAGACGTTATCACCATCCTTTGCTTCTTTGACTGTGATTTGACACAGGCCGTCCAACCTTTGTGCAAAAGAGCGTGTAAAGCCTTCCGGCATATGCTGAACAATAACGATACCAGGACAACCAAGCGGCATATCCATCAGTACCTCTCGTATTGCTTCTGTACCACCTGTTGATGCGCCGATGGCGATCACCTTCTCAGTGGTTTCCGCCATCGCTCGTACACCAGGCTTCTCAAGTACCGCATCGGCAGTCAGTTTTTTCTCCGGGATAGCTGCAGACTTGCTTCGTTTGCGTGGTCGAGCTTGGGCTGCGCCTTTAACAATATCCGTGATTAGAATACGTGACTCTTCAAGAAATCGCTGCGTGCCAATCGTGGGTTTCTTGATGATATCGACAGCACCTGCCTCTAGTGCTCTCATCAACGTTTCGGTCCCTTCTCCGACCAACGAAGAACAGATGACAACGGGGATCGGGTGCTGGCTCATGATCTTCTTCAGAAACGTCACCCCATCCATGCGCGGCATTTCCACATCCAGGGTAATGACATCAGGAACGACTTTCTTTAGTTTTTCCGCCGCAATGTAGGGGTCCTGTGCGGCAGCGACTACCTCAATTGCCGGATCTGCATCCAGAATCCCCTGCAGTGTCTGTCGAACCACGGCAGAGTCATCAACAATCATGACCTTGATCTTACTCATTAGTAGGTGCCTAGTTTGTAGACCGTAGGAATGATCTGACTAAAACCGACCTCTTTATCTGCCATCGTTTCGGAGTGGCCAATAAACAATAATCCATCCTTGTTCAGGGAATGGGCAAAACACCTTGAAATTTCATGTCGATCTGAATTGTTGAAATAAATCATCACATTACGACAAAAAATAACATCATAAGGTGCATCAAAATGATATTCATCGGTTAACAGGTTAAATATTCGAAAGGTAACATGTTGCTTCACCTCTGGAGCAATCATCACCTTGCCCTGACTCTTGTCACGACCGCGCATCAGGTAGCGTTTACGCAACGCCATCGGCACAGGTGTGATTTTGTCATGTTCATAAATCGCGCGTTGCGCTTTTTCTAAGCAGCTAAGCGAAATATCGGTAGCATCGATGTGGAATTGAAAACCAGGTAATTCACGCTGTAACTCCAGCATCTCTATCGCCAGAGTATAGGGCTCTTCACCCGATGAACAACCAGCACTCCAGATTTTCAGTGGACGCTTCCAGCCCTGTTGTCGCATTGGGGACAGGACTCTAATTATATGCTCACGTAAAAACTCAAAGTGGGTTGCTTCACGATAGAAGTCCGTTTTATTAGTTGTTATCGCGTCAATCAGATGTACCTGCTCCGCCACACCTTCCGGTGTGTCGAAGACAAAGTCCAGATAGTCTCGCAGTGAGTTAAATTGAGTTTTTCTCTGACGTTTGCGTAGACGGCCCTCAATCAAGGTACGTTTCGAATCCGGAAGCTGTATGCCTGCGGTCTTCTCAACAAATTTCGCTACACGTTTATGATCCCTTTGGCTCAAAGGATCCACAGATACCGATAACGTATTTACCATATTCTGATTCGCACCCATCGGAGAAACTTAGTTTACCTCTTCAACTTCTTGTGCATTAGCATGCAGAGCACTAACAATCACTTCCTCGATTTCATTCCTGGAGAAGACCTTGGGTAGATTAAGAATCACTATAAACTCATCATCATGCTTACCCATTCCGCTGATAAAACGGGTATCTATTCGACCGCCCAGCCTTGGCGGTGGACTTATCTGTCCAGCATTGAGGGTAATAACCTCTTTGACCGCATCGGAAAGGATTCCCATCGGGGTTATTTCACCGTCCACCATTACATCTACAATGATGATGCAGGTATCAACGGTGATATCACCGATATTCATTTCAAATTGACGTCTCAGGTCTACAACCGGGACCACATTTCCTCTCAGGTTGATAACACCGAGCATAAAATCAGGTGTACGTGGAACAGGAGTCACTTTGCGGTATTCAAGAACCTCCTGAATCTGACTGATGTCTGTACCGTAGACCTCTTCATCCAGCAGGAAAGTCAATAACTGCAATGATGATTCCTGTTCAACGACCTTCTCAGCTATCTCTGTTTGTGCTGACATAACCCGGTTCCTCAGTAGCGGACAAACTCTGAAGTATCATCCTCATTCATATTGAGGTCGATTCCTGTTCCTGCCCTCTCTGTGGCACCGAGGCTGGCTTGCTTGGCATCTTTGCGACCCGGCTTGGGTATTGCCATGCTTACCGATTTGGTAGCCCTTCTTCCTGAGCCCCTCCCACCCATGGAGCCATTATTTCCGGAATCGGTTTTGAAGAACTGCATAGTTGATTGTAACTGCTCGGCCTGTGCAGAAAGTTCTTCGGACGTTGAAGCCATCTCCTCAGCAGCGGCAGCTGACTGCTGCACGACCTGATCAAGTTGCTGAAGCGCCTTGTTAATTTCGACTGCACCTGAATCCTGCTCTTTGGCAGATGCGCTAATTTCCTGTACCAGATCAGAAGTTTTCTGAATATCAGGAACCAACTGCGTGAGCAATTCACCTGCCTGTTCAGAAATTTCCAGGCTGCCCCGTGACCGTTCAACAATCTCGGCTGCAGCCTTCTGGCTGCGCTCGGCAAGTTTTCGTACTTCATCGGCAACTACGGCAAAGCCCTTACCATGCTCACCAGCACGAGCCGCTTCAATCGCCGCGTTCAACGCCAACAGGTTGGTCTGTCGTGAAATCTCCTCGATAATTCCAATCTTGTCGGCGATATCCTTCATGGCAATAACAGTTTCTGCTACCGCCTTGCCACTGGTCTCAGCATCAACCGCCGCCTTGCGTGCTATCTGCTCTGTCTGTTGGGCATTGTCTGAACTATGGGCAATATTAGAGGCCATCTCTTCCATTGAGGCAGACACCTCTTCCAGTGATGCCGCCTGCTCGGTAGCGCCTTGAGCAATCTGTTGTCCGGTCGCACTGCTTTGTTCGCTGCCGGCAGCGACATTCGCAGCTGCCTCCTGAATCTCTCCTACCACCTCGATCAGGTTCTGATTCATGTTGCGTAGCACACCATAGATGTCCTCATCGCTGACATTGGGATCGAAAGAGGATGTCAGGTCACCCTTGCCGATCAGGACGGTTAAGCGACTCACCAGGTTAACGCGATTGGTCACTATCCAGGCGGCGAAGGCACCAACTATAAATGCCGCCAGCGAGACGATGATCATCATGGTACTCGCCGCGTTATAGTTCTCATCACTGGCCTGTTGATCCGCCTCCATCATCTCGTCGTTCGAAACGCCGAGAGACAGACACTTGTTGGTGTACGCATCGATGCAGTAAGGACAATGCCGAACGGTTGAAACGGTCAAGGCGATCAATGCCTTTTCCCGCTCCGTCAACGCCCCAGCAGTTGTGGCCTTGTCATAGTAGTCAAAGAA
>JBFFJV010000028.1:0-14070 GCA_041555695.1 Thiohalomonadaceae bacterium
CGCGACGGGCGCTAATATTACGCCACACAGCCCCCTCATCGCTCAGCTGTAGTTCGGCATAGTCAAACTCTGCCTGCTGATAACTGTTGCCCTGCTTTAACCACTCTCGCAGGCCCTGTAACAACGGTGCGGTGCGCAGGTAGGCGGTCTGCAGCTGTCGGCCTGCACCGTGACTGGCCACAACCGGTGGCGGCAACTGCGATGCCTCCAGCACCTCGCCAAGATAGGGCTGGTACCCCTCCTCCTGCTGTCGCTGCTGCCAGCGCTCACGCTGCTGCTGGTTGTGAAACAGGCGCAACATCGGCTTATCCACCAGCAGCTCAAGGCCCAGCATGTCGCCTAGCGTATGATACGTTTCTCGCGCCAGCGGCAAACAGGCGTCGACACCAACAGTCTTCACCAGACGCTTACCGGTAACCGGATTAATCAGCCCCGCCGCCACCGTCGAGGAGGAGCTGGCATAATTGTTATCGACCACCAGCACCCGCTCGCCACGCGCCATCAGTCTCCAGGCTAGCAGGCTGCCAGCCAGCCCCTGACCGATGATCAGGTTATCGATATCTGTCTCTGTCATAAATCGCTTAACGATGCTGGCGGCGCAGACGCTGCAACACAAACAGTATGCCGGCAACACCTGATGCCACCGCAATAATGCCAAATAGATGCAGCGGCTCACTGAGGTAGTGCATCAGCCCGTTGTCACGACTGCCGTGTCCCGTGTGTGCCAAAACATGACTACTCAGCAACAAACTGCCCGCGGCAAAAAATCGTCTCATTACACACTCCATGATTAAAGAAAAAGGGTTAACACCCCGGTATAGCTATAGAGGCGGCCGTGGTAAAACTCGCCGTTGGCAAAAAAACCCGCCAGCGGAAACTCCCCCAGCTCTTCTGCGATGATCTTCAGCTCTTCGCTGTTGTCACCAAACTGACGTCGCCCGCGCCCGATGCAGGAGATATAGACTCCTCCACGGATAGTTCGTCCCTCCACCTGCCGCTTCAACCGCTGCAACATCGCCCGCAGCTCATCACGTGCGGCATTACCGTCGCGACGGCAGAAACGCAGCTGACGATGGTGCTCCATCAAATCACCTACAGCAATGGCCCCACCTTCCAGATCCAGCCCCATCAGGTTGCGCACCATATAATCGTCACCCTGACGGGGGTCGGTAGGCAGGCCGATAAAGATGTAGTTGGCCAGGCGCCTCTTATCGCGCCACAACATCTCACCTACCGTTTCCTGCAATACCTCCAGTGCCGGTCGCCCGTCAAGCTTAAGCACCATATTCTGATGCGCCTCACTGACCGGGTAGGCGGCACTAATCGGCACGCATCCCTGGGAGTGGCCACTGATGATCACCTGCTCTGAACTAAACAGCACCCCGGAGATCCCGTGCTCTAACAGCGCACCGTCAATGTGACGATATACCCCGGTACCGGAACTCAAGCCGCCGTTAATACGGGCATCGGGGGCATAGTGAGAAATCTCACTGGCATAGGCCGTGGTGGCCATATAGGTCGGTACCGCGTGCAACAGAGCGAAACAGTCCGAATGCTGTTCACACCACTGCATCACGCCAGCGGGTAGCCGGGCAAACAACTCCTCACTGGCAGGGAGGAGGCAGAAATTCTCACGGGGAATATCGGTCAGTAGTAATGATATAGCCGGCTCATCGTAAACCTCCTGCCCGCCGGCACACACCCCCTCACCGACACAGCCCAACCAGTGTACCTGCGGCATTTGGTGCTGCAGCTCCTCAAGAATAGCCGGCAATGCCGCAACACTAGAGACGGTGGCGTAGATAAACCCCAGGGTTGCCTCTTGCGGTGGCGCCCCCAGCTGCTCCAGGCAGCGCGCGAGCAGCACCGAGCTATCAGCGCCACAGGCATGGGCACTCAAAAAGCGTTGCACGCACTCACCCCTCTATTGTTGCTCAATCGCACCATCCACTCTCTACCGGTTAAGCGCCAATGTTACAACAGCCACCGCTACAGACACCCGCTTAGGCGCCATGGCAACGGGGTAACTGTGCCATGCTTCACAGACATTCCGTCAAATGAGCGGCTACACTGGGTTTATCATCAATGCAGGACAATCACTACATGGAAAACAGCAAGCCGACCATTAACGCCAGTTATCGCTTTCATTCACGCCTTAAGGGCGAGGTAGAGATAGAGATCTTCAATGACTTCTACCTCTGCGTAAAAGAGCGCCCGCTGAAAAGAACTCGCCAGTTCAAGATGGAACTCGCCACCCTGAATCCTCAGGCAAAAAAGAAAGAGGATCTGACCGTACACTGGCTGGCAGCGGCACTCATCGCAGCACTGGGGAGCCTCTTTTTCATCTATACCCTGTTCACCGGTAGTGAGTCATTGATGCCACTGCTCGGCGTACTCATCACTGCCAGTATCAGTGCCGCCTTCACCGCCCTCTATTTTTACACCTCGGAGCGTAAATGGGTGGTGGAAACCCGCAACGCCCTCTATCCGCTGGTCGTCATTCCCTTTAACAAACATCAACAAAAAGAGGTCCAGGCCTTCATTGAGGCGCTGCAGCAGGCGATAGAAAGAAATGTTGCGAGCAAACACTACAGCAGTGAAGACCTGTTCGCCGGAGAACTCCGCATGCTGCGCCGTCTGGCCAACAACAAGGTGCTCAGCAATACCCTCTACGATCAGGCCAAGGCCCACATGATGAAGAGCCACGGTACCCCCAACGCCGCCTGAACCAGGGCGCCCTCATTAGTCGGGGTAGGCGACCCCGGTACCACCCAGACCGCAGTAGCCACCCGGATTCTTCGCCAGATATTGCTGATGATAGTCCTCGGCATAATAGAATTCAGGGGCCTCGATAATTTCCGTTGTAATCACCCCGTTCCCGGCCGCCGACAGCGCCTGCTGATAACGTTCTAACGACTGCTGTGCAGCCTCACGCTGCTGCGCAGAGTAAACATAAATACCCGAACGATACTGGGTACCCACATCATTCCCCTGGCGCATCCCCTGGGTCGGGTTATGGCCTTGCCAGAAATGGCGTAGTAGCGCCTGATAACTCACCTGCGCAGGGTCAAACACCACCCGTACCACCTCATTGTGACCGGTCATACCGCTACACACTTCATCGTAATGGGGATTGGGGGTAATACCGGCGGCATAGCCGACCATTGTCGAATAAACACCGGGAAGCTGTCAGAAAGCACGTTCGGCCCCCCAGAAGCAACCCATGCCGAACATCGCCAGCGACAGCGCATCAGGAAAAGGGGGGCTAAGGCGATGCCCCGAAACAAAGTGGCTATCGGGCACCGGCACAGGCGCGGCACGACCTGGCAGAGCCTCCTCTGCACCAGGCAGGGTTAATTTTTTTTGTACTGAGAACACCGCCGTGACTACCTCTTAAAGCTGGGTTATCGGGATAGCATCAACGGTAGCAGAAAACGCGCGGGATAAAAAAGGCCCGTCGTAACCCGATACTGCTCCGTTAAGAAAATACCATTGTGGTCGTTTCACGACCCCGCGGTAACACCGTCCTTCTCAACTGAGAGGCACTCGGCAAGTACCCGCCTTTTTTACCTGTACTAAAACAGTGCTTACTCGGTAGCAGCCTCTTCTGCTGCCGGCATCTCGCCTGCCGCTTCGCTAGCTTCCGGCTCAGCAGCGGGGGCTGCTGTTTCAGCCGACTCCTCAGTGAGGTCCTTTGCAGCAGTACCATTACCGGCATAGCTGAAGCTCTTTTCGCTGAGGACATTACCCTCACCATCAACCACCTCAACCCTCCACTCACCGGCCCACTCAGGTATCAGGTTCTTGCTAGACCAGACACGCCAGCGCGGCCCCCCCACCTTAAACTCGACCTCAGCCAGTGACTCATCACCATGGCTCCAGCGGTGTTTAATGCTCTGCCCTTCCATGCCGCGCAATTCGGTAAAGAACAGCACCTTCTGATTACCGGCAAGCACCCGCTCCAGGTCATTCACCGGCTCCCGATCTGCGACCCCGGTGGTAACAATGGCTCGCGCTACGCTGCCCTCTGCCTGCACCATCCCGCTTAACAAAAGACTGCTCAGGGCAAACAGGGAAATCATCAGTTTAGTCATACTCATCACTCCATTGGTTAATGCATCAAAAGCTAACTATAGTCGCTCTTTAGCTACTGCACTATCACGGCGGCGGGCGCGGCGGGGGATATGATGCGGCGATTCGCCGGCTCACTCCATGAGCTGAATCACAACACGTCATAAAGGTTCAGGGGGAGAGTTAAAGGGGTGAATCGAGCAGATTCCGGAGCAGCCTTTGTGCCTGCTCCTCACCATCCAGTTGTTCGAACGCCGTCCAGCTCATATCGTTCTCCAGCCGGAAGGAACCGATAAAGAGGTGGGGCGGCTCACCACCCCACTCCTGCGGTGCCAGCATCGAGAGATATTCGCGTCCATCACCGCGGCGATAGAGGTGATAGGTGGTGCCGGGTTTACGTTGAAAGTTGCACTGGGCACGATGTAATTGCTGATCCCGTGCCGTAGCCTGCAGAATCTCACCGGCCTGCTGCTGCAGGCTCTTAATCTGTTCGGCGATCTGCCGTAACTTACCATGGGTAACGTTGGCCAGCATATTGTCGGCCTCGGCGATCTGCGAGGCCAGGTCTACCAGCTCGGTGGCCGGGGCCATGCGGCTTACCGGGTAGGGGGCGCTATTATCAGAACCCTGGTGATTTTCGCCTTGAAAGCGTTGCTGTAATTTATCCGTCATCACGCAGCACCGCAGCTCAAGTCACCGGCATCATCAGGCTCATCAGTTGATCGGACGTTTTTCGCAAATTGATACTGATGTGGCGGGCGATCCCCTTCATCAACTTGGCGGCAATGCGCGGATACTGCTGCATGATCTCATCAAAATCCTTGCGCTTAAGGATCACAATGGTGGTGAGCATGCTTGCCTTGACCGTCGCCGAGCGCACCATGCCATCAACCAGCGCCATCTCTCCTACCGACTGTCCATCACCAATGGTAGCAATCTTCACCTGCTTTCCATCCTTGGCCGCCTTGATCACCTCCAGCTCACCACTGAGTACCAGACACATCGATTCGGCGGCACTGCCCTGCTTGAAGATCACCTGTCCCATATCGGCCTCGGTCATCTTCAGAAACTTCTTTAAAATATCCAGTTCCTGCGGGATCAGGTCTTTGAAAATATTATGGTTTTGCAGAAAAAGTGTCGGTATTTCGTCCATAGTCCAAGGCTCCGCAAACAAAATCGGTAAATCAAAAGCTTATTTTATACCATTAAAATCACGACTGCCCATCACGGCGACACAACGGGAGAATGGATACTCACGGAATAAGCCCCCGGCAAGACGATTCTACCTACAATGGCAAACTGTTAGCAGAAGCGCGTCACGCCCTTATTGGTAATGTGAACAGACGATGCGAAAAACATCACGCAGTTGCTCCATCGCCTCTTTACGCCCGGCCAGGCCCAGGGCCTTAACCAGCTCAGGCCAGGGGTGCAGCTGTAATACTTTGGCAATCGCCAGTCTCTGCTGTGCAGGGCTTAATAGTTCCGTATTATCGGACAGTGCAAACAGCAGACACTGGCGTAGCGCCGTCAGGCAGTTACCGTAATCACGCTGTGCGAAGGCAAAGGAGCAGGCATCGCTCCACGCCATGTCATCCACCATTACAGGAGACGGCCGTGACTTGCCCGGCCACAGCAATCGCAACACCTGTTCCGCCTCCAGTCCGGCCAGCGGTTCACTTAACAGGGTGGGCAGTTGCTCTGTCAGACGCCGGCGCGCCAGGGAGTATAACGCCTCACCACGTTCAGAGAGCGGACGCATCACCATCATCGCGTGGGCACCGCTGGAGGCCTCTCGCTTCAACCCCACCCGCACCGGCAGGCAGTCGCAGCCGCGCCAGAAATCGAGCAGCTGCGCATCGCCACCGAAACTGGCACCGAGGTAATCGCCCCCCTGCGCTGCAACCTGTGCAGCCACCCCGGCAATCAGCTTCCGGCCCAGCCCCTCCCCCTGACGAGCCGGGTGCACCGCAATACGCATCACCCTTGCCGCATGCAGCCGAGGGGCCTCCTCCAGCCCGCCATGGGTGGCCAGCGACTGCGGCAGCAAATTACCGCGCAGCCGTCGCTCCCCTGCATAGATCTGGCGGGAGAGCGCCTCATCGAAGCCGCCTTCCCGTGCCACCAGGGCACACCCCAGTACGGTATGGTTGTAACGCAGCAGGCTGACCTCAAGATTGGGGCCGTCAAGCAGGTTGCGCAGATCGCCGGGAGTGGTGCGGTAGTGAGCCAGCACCAGCAGACCGAACAACTGCGACAGCAGCGCCTCATCCGCAAGCAGCGCATCGCGATCCAGCCGCTCAATACGGCACTCATCCAGAGGGATACCGGCCACCACCTCGTCGCTAGCCGGCTCCGCGTCGAGTAACAAAGCGCGAAAGACCAGTCGCTCCAGCGGATCGCCCCCGGCCCAGCGGATCGGCTGCTCTAATCGCAGCCTTCGCCACTCGGGTGTTAGCGCATCCAGCACCCGGCGAAAGCGCAGCTCGAAACCACGCCCCGTCCCCTCGTAGCCATGCACCGTGGTGGCAAAGGCGATACGGGCATGTTTGCGCAACATCGGCTCCAGCAGTGAGGTCGGGATTGCCGCCGCCTCATCGACCAGCAGCAAGTCGCAGGGGAGCTCCTGGTGTACCAGTCGATCCGGTGGCTCGAACAGCAACCCGGCGCCATCGGGCAGGCGTAGGGAGCCCCGGCTGAGTTCAGCCCCGGGCAGACGCGCCGCGGCATGCTCAAACAGCTGCGCGACCGCAGCCAGACGCGGTGCCGTGACCACAATACGACGTACCCCCTGCTGCAACAGCCGTGCCGCCGCCAGGCCCAGAGCCGTCGACTTGCCGCGACCGCGATCCGAGACCAGTACCAGCGGTCTGCGCCGGTGCCCCTGTGAGACGCGGCACAGTGCCTCGAGTGCCGCCAGCTGATCAGCACTGGCGCACTCCTCAAAGTGCGCTGGGGAGGGGGCCGGCTCTACCGACTCAAGCTGTGGGCACGCGGCCAGAGGAGCTCCCTGCTCTATCCGGTAGCAGTCAGGGGTGTCGCGCAGCAGTGTGGCCAGACGTTGCAGAAAACGCCCGCCCACCTGCTCCTCGCTATAAGGATGAACCGTAATACGGCGGCGTTGCGGGTCGGGATAATTGGCCCACTCCGCCAGCGGCGGAGTAAGGAGTAGCAACAGGCCTCCGGCACGCAACGTACCGGCCACCGCGCCGAAGGCATCCGGGTCGAAACCGCTACGGGCATCGTAGACCAGACCGTGCCACTCACCGCCCAGCAGGGTATGGGCCTTCTCTACCGCAACCTGTCGCGCCTTGCCGGCTGCCTGCGCACCAATCCAGCACCACGAACCGGGCAGGGTGGCCATCACCTGGGCCGCGGTGTCGTGACTCCACTGCCGCTCACCCGCAATGACCACCAGCCGGCGATGATGCGCCGCAGCACAGGCGCCAGCTAGCGCCTGTACCGCTGACTCAACCGAAGGGGTGTCTGTCACGAAAGGGATCAGCGGTGGGCGGTTACGCCACGCTGACTCTGCTCAAAGAAATCAATAATGGTTGACACCTCAGCACCAAACTCTTCTCCCTTAAGCTGCTCCAGCGCCAGCGAGGTATTAAGGCCCGATTTAAAGAGCATTTTGTAGCTTCTTTTAATCGCCGCCCGCTGCTCAGCATCAAAACCATTACGCCGCAGCCCCACCACATTGTTTCCAATCACGGTGGCCGGGTTGCCATCTGCCATGGCGAAAGGGGGAATATCCTTTACCACCTTGGTGCCACCGGCAATCATCGCCAGCTCACCAATACGGCAAAACTGATGCACCGCCACCACCCCGGAGATAAAGGCGCGATCCGCCACCTCCACATGCCCCCCCACCACCGTGCCGGGGGCGATAATAATATGGCTGCCAAAGTCACAGTCATGACCCAAATGGACATTACACATAAAGAAATTGTGATCACCCAGGCGAGTCGATTCACCGGCCACCTTGGCGCGCGAAATATTCACCCCTTCACGCAGCACGTTGTGATCACCAATGGTGAGGTAGCTCTCGGTGGCCGGGTCGAAGCCGGTGTCCTGCGGCAGTGCACCGAGTACCGCATTATCGAAGATCTGGTTGTGCGCGCCGATTCGGGTATGAGCGTGAATGCGTACCCCGCTTCCGATCACGGTGCCCTCACCGATCACGGCGCCATCATCGATAATGCTAAAGGGTCCCACCTCAACGGTGGAGTGAAGTTGCGCGCCATCGGCCACGATGGCCATTGCATGAATCGTCATGAACTACCTTTTTTGTGCAGCGCCATTAAATAACCGGCGCAAAATTTAATTTATGATTTCTCGTCGAGCGGCTTCTTCTGTGCCCCGCTGGAGGAGAGATTTTCCGCCACCTCATCACCGAACCTCACCAGCACCATGCCGCTGAATTTCTCCTCGCGGTAGACCTCAACGCGGTAGAGTGTACCGCTGCGATCGATGGAGAAACGCTTGCGGATATCTCCGCGCTCGATAGACTGCGCCGCCTCGTCCTTCAGACCGGGGCGGGTCCAGCCGATCACGTTCACCCGGTACCCTTCGGGCGGATGGACGCTAAAGCGCTTCGCCACCATCGCGGTAGTGCCGAATGGCACCTCGCGGCGCACCCCGTCGATCTCCATGGTGACCTGTTCCATACTGCCGTCATAATCGAAAAACTGCGGTTTCAACAAGGTCATGCGGCGGTTGCCGTAACTCACCCGTACCCGGTCGCCCGTGGGTACCAGCGCCACCAGCGGGTTGCTGCTGAGGTAGTCGATACCCGCATCGCGCGGCATCGGGAAGTAGTTAATATGATGCCGCGCTTCTGCCACATCGAGATGAATCTTCTTATCGAACATCGAGACACGAATATCGCTTTCGATCTGTTGTTTAACCGCCATCGGGCTCAGAGGAAATTCACGCTTAATCCCTATCCCCAGCTGTTCGAGAAAACCCTCAACCAGGTGCAGATGGTAGTAGACCCGCTCACGGGTCGGCAGGCTCTTGCTCGCCTCCAGCCCCACCGCCGGTTTACCATTGCTGATGGCAAAATAGGTCAGGGTTTTTGCCATCTCCTCATCGCCCTCGGCGGTCCTCGTATTGTGCACACGGTAACTGTGCTCACGGCTCAACAGGTGGCCGTTAATCCCCCTGGCCACCGCACGTGCATATTCACCCACCCGGGCAAAGGACGAGTTACCCAGCTCCTCCTGATCGATGATAATGCTCTGCCCCCAGCGACCAGGGTTATGCATCTTATCGATGTACTGTTCACGGTAGAAGCCACTGCCATCGTGCAGGTTGAGAATAAAATCGATTTCGGGCGATTTGATCAGCGTCTTAATGCGCTCAACCGCCGCATAGTCCGGGTCATCGCGACGCAGGCTGGCAAACTTGCGATTCATGTCGCCATTCACGCCACGTGAGCGTTTAATGATGCTTTCAAAATTGAGGTTGGGTACGACCCATACCTTACCGTGACTCACCTTGTAGTCGGTCACCAGCAGTGAGGCCGCGTGGAAGCCCCCCGGCTCGTCGCCCTGAATCCCCCCCACCACCAGCACCGTCGGCCCCGGTTTGTCCGACTCCAGCTTGTGCAGTGAAAATTCCAGTGCGCTGCCCGCATGGGCCGTTAACACCAAAAACAGGCTAATCAGCGTTAACCACCTCATGCGCTCTTCACCTTAATGTGCCACGGCTCGTAGCGTACGCCGAGCTGATTGTCCTCAGGATAGCGCATAGCGACAAAGCCCAGCTCCTGTAGTCGTTTAAACTCATCGGTATCGGCAAACTCCGGGGTGAAGTTGCGAGCCCCCCAGCCACGCTTCCCCACATCGAAGTCCCCAATACCGTGAAACGAGTAGCCGGGAGGGGCCAGCGAGCGTGAAGCGAGCGACAGATTACCGTCGAAGGCGACCGCCTTATTCAAAAACAGGTGCATCTGCTTCACCACACCGCGCACCCCGGAGGTAAGCACCAGCTCATCACCCAGTGTCTGCTCAATCTTCTTGTAGACCGCCTGCGCCTCGCCCCTGAACAGGTACTGACTGGAACCGGGCTGGCGACTCAGCGAACGGCGATCAATGCTGGCACTAAGCCTTTCCAGCGGTTTCTCGCCATAAAAACCGTAACTGCTGGCATCGGCGTAAAACAGCTGCTCCAGTAGTTCCAGCTCGGCAGCAGAAAATTTTCCAATACGTGAATAGTTACGTGCATAGGCGCGCATCTCATCCACGCCAATCAGGGAAAAGTTGCCGTGACCGACGAGCTTCTGGAGACGGCTCAAGCGCTGCTGCAGCGCCAGCAGGACCGGTTTCTGCCCGGCGGCTATCACGATGTCGTTACAGTAACGCTGATCAGGTCGGGCGGCCCGTTGCAGATGGTCCTTCACCCCGTGGTCACCACCCGCGCTACCGCTCGTAACCTCAGTCTCAGGCGTCGCAGCTGGCGCATTGACACCATGCAGCATCAAGGCTGCGGCACCAAGTGTGTGGAGAAATTCCCTTCTATGCATAACAATCATCTGCCCGGCGGCGCCAGACGGCGCACTGATAAATGGAATTGAGCCCCAAGTTTACCCCTGCTGCCACCCTCGCTGAAAGTCCCATCTTGCTCCACGCTGCTGTGCCGCCTATAGTCCCCGGAATGAATCACACCCTTTACTACATTCACGACCCCATGTGCAGCTGGTGCTACGCCTTCGGCCCGGTATGGACGCGGCTGCAGGCGATGCTACCGGAGTCAGTTCAGGTAAAACGGCTGCTCGGTGGCCTCGCCCCCGACAACCACCAGCCAATGGAGGAGGCGATGCGCCAGCGCCTTGAGGCCACCTGGCAGCGCATCGAAAAGAGTGTCCCCGGCAGCCACTTCAACTTCGAATTCTGGCAGGCCTGTACGCCCTACCGTTCCACCTACCCCAGCTGTCGTGCGGTGATCGCCGCAATGCAACAGGGGGCAGAATACGACGAGAAGATGACCAGGGCGATCCAGCGCGCCTACTACCAGCAGGCACGCAACCCCTCACGGCTTGAGACGCTGATCGAAATCGCCGGGGAGCTCGGACTGGATCGCGAACAGTTCGAACAGGCGATTCGCTCTGAAGAGGTTGAAGAGGAGTTACAGCGGCAGATTGGATTTGCCAGCGAAATTGGGGCTGAGAGTTACCCTGCCCTGGTGCTTGCTGTGAATGAGAGGACGCGGTGGCCTGTGGGGATCGACTATAACGATCCGTTGCCGATGGTAGATGCGGTAGAGTTTTTGTTGGAGGAGACCTAGCCTGCAGGTTCGATTAGCCAAACCTAATCGAACAAAAGAAATAACGTCCCCCCCTACCTACACCCAAACCCGGCCCGCACAAAATTCTGCTTCATCCTTAGCTGCTGCAGTTCGCACGCGGCCTTATTGGGCAGCACATTCTGCGTACCATTGCCGCTGAGGCGGTTATCGTAAAGCAGCATGCACTTGCTGTCGCTCAGCTCACTTATGCCGATGATCCGTACATCGCCTTCACGTTCGCAGACGACGAAGCCCTCTAGTGCTGCCTCCTCAATGGTGGCGGGCATCGGCACCGGTTCGGGTTCCGCCTTCACTGCAGGTGCAACCTCTTCGCAGGGACAGGCCTGCACCTCTTTCGCTGGCGGCGGTGTACAGCAACCGCTTATAGCCATCAGGAGTAACACGATAAAAAGCGTTCTCATATCCACCACCTATTTCTTCTCTCGTTGCCGCGCGTAGAAGGCGGCAATCCCCTTAATTTCGATCAGGCTTAATACATCAGACATCGCGGCCATCGCCCGATGGTTTCTGCGCCCATCGGCGTACTGTTGCATCGATTCGATAAGGTAGGCCTCGGACTGGCCCGCCAGTCGCGGCTTGTCAAACTCATTGCTAAAGCCGCGCTCGCCGTGGCACTTGACGCAGCGCTCGGTGATCAATTTCTGTGTCGACTCCGGCAGGTAGACATTGGCCAGTTTATGCGTCGTCTGGTTGGCGTAGTAGTCGGCCAGTGCGATCACTTCGCTCAGTTCCAGCTTCTCTACCGCATTGAGCATGCCGTCGTGTTTACGCTTCTTGACCGCGTATTCGCGTGTCGCCTTGATGAGGTAGTTGTGGTCCTGCCCCGCCAGTGAGGGGACATCGGGCTTTTCGCTTACCCCCTTCTCGCCGTGGCAGCTGGCACACTTTTTCTCTGCCAGCTCGGCACCACGCTGCATCTCTCCCGGCTTTACCCGCTTGTGCTGTTTCGGCTCGCGGGTGGCGTAGTAGAAGGCGACCTTCTCGGTGCTGGTGTCGTTGAGAAAAGCGACCATGGTCTTCATCGTGTTGTGGGCGCGTTGTCCTTCGCGGTAATCGCGGGTAGCGCTGAACAGGTACTTAACATGTAACCCTGTCAGGCTGGGAACACCCTTCACCCGGCTGTTGCCCTCGCTGCCGTGACAACCGTCGCAGGCCGAGGCGATGCGCCGCCCGTCACCCAGCGGATCAAAACGTTTGCTGACATCACGCACGTAGAAGAGTCGGCTGTCCGGGCGCTGCTCTGAGAAGTAGTTAGCGATCGCCTCGATGGTCTGCTCATCAAGTCCCATCAGCGCCTTGCGCATCAGCTCATTGCCGCGCAGGCCATAGAGGTAGTCTAGGCTCGCCTTGGCAAGGTAGTCAGCGGGCTGCCCGGCGAGGCTGGGGATCCTGGGATTCGGGCTGTTGCCATCGCTGCCGTGACAACCGGCACATCCCATCGCGGCACGCCGCCCCTTCTCTGTGATGCGCGATTGCACCACCACCGGCTTGAAGGGTGTCTGTGCCGCGTAGTAGGCAGCGATATCCCGTACGCTCTTGTGGTCGAACTGGTACTTCAACAGGCTCATGAAACGGTCGTTC
The DNA here is from genome assembly GCA_041555695.1 of Thiohalomonadaceae bacterium. Lineage (GTDB taxonomy): Bacteria > Pseudomonadota > Gammaproteobacteria > Thiohalomonadales > Thiohalomonadaceae > JAPHSX01. The sequence goes on from JBFFJV010000028.1 coordinate 12,961, forward strand.
CGCTCGCCGTTGTAGTAGCTCTGCAGGGCCGGCAGAAAGTAGTCGGGCTGCATCCCGGCAAGGTTGGGTATATCGCTCTTGCTGATGCGCTGCTCGCTGCCATGACAGGCATCGCAGGAGGCAGCCGACTCGCGCCCACGCGCCACCGCCGCCTGGTCATAGGCCAGGGGACGGGCCTGGTAGATCGCCCCCCCCTGCCACGGGGTGTCTAGCGAGGCGTAGTAGGCAGATACATCCCTGATCTCATCAGGTTCCATCGCATCGACCTGCTTCTGCATCTCCCCATGCTCTCGCGAGCCGTTGGCGTAGGCGAGCATCGAGCGGATGAGATATTCCTGGGTGATCCCGGCGATAAAGGGGGCTCCCTTGTCGAGCTTCACCCCGTCCAGGTCGTGGCACTTCACGCACTGCTTCTGTTTAGCCAGTAACTTGCCGCGTGCCACATCGCCCATCGGTTCATGTTCGATGGCTTGCTCCACAACCGCTGGCGCTTCGGTAACCGGCTCGGCCTCCTCCTCCGAGCTGCAGGCCGCGAGCAACGGCAACAGCAGCAGCAGGTAACGCAGCTTCACGATTAAGCCCCGGCGCGAGGGTAATCCGCCGCCTCCGCCTCGGGCGGCAGCCGGTAGAACCACATCTGGTAAATCGAGGTGAAGAACTGCACCGCGAAGCTCATCCCCATCAGCGCGCCACTGATGATCACCACCCAGGCAAAGGGCTGGAACACCTTGGTGATGTACCAGGAGGCAATGTCAAAGACGATCGCAACAAAGGGGATAGAGACGATCACCACCTTAAGCCACTCATGTTTGAGGTAGGAGTGGGAGAAGATGGTGCTGACGATAAAGAAGATAAAAGTGAGGCCGAACAGGTGGATGTGGGAGACCCGCACCAGGGTGAAGATGTTCATCCCGGTATCCTTCTCGGCGGTGTGCATCACCTTCTTGTAATCCTGCAGGCTGGGGATGTGCGGGTTGCGATCGTTGTGGCAAGCAACACAACGCTTATCGATAATCTTCTTAATCGTCTTGTTATAGGCCTCTTCCGAGGTTCCTTCACGTACCCAGTTAACGATGGCGATATTTTCGTTTGCCGGCAGCATGTTCGACA
>JBFFJV010000029.1:0-14040 GCA_041555695.1 Thiohalomonadaceae bacterium
AGTATACCTTCCGACGTTACAATGATGAGGAGAACGAGTGGGGCAGCTGGGATGAGAATATCTTCCAGGCTGGCTGGTCACACAAGTGTCCTACCTACGTACACCGCACTCCACCTTGTCAGGGCAGCTGCCCGTCTGGTCACGATATTCGTGGCTGGCTTGATATCGTTCGTGGCATTGAGAAGCCCACCGGTGATATGAGCATGCAGGAGTACGCCTTCCAGCGCGCTACCATGTCCAACCCCTTCCCTTCAGTCATGGGTCGTGTTTGCCCGGCTCCTTGTGAGGATGGCTGTAACCGCAACATGGTTGATGACTTTGTTGGTATCAACTCTGTTGAGCAGTACATCGGTGACCAGGCCCTGGAGCAGAACTTCCAGCTGGCAACCGCCGGTGCCGATACCGGTAAAAAAGTTGCCATCATCGGTGGTGGCCCGGGTGGTATGGCTGCGGCCTATCAGCTTCGCCTGAAAGGTCATGCAGTCACCATCTTTGACGCACAGGAAGAGCTGGGCGGCATGATGCGCTACGGTATCCCTGGTTATCGTATGCCTCGCGACATTATGGACGGTGAGATCAAGCGCATCATCGACATGGGTGTTGAGGTTAAGAGCAAGACCAAGGTTGGTGTAGACGTCCCGATGGACGAAGTTGAGAAGAACTTTGACGCTGTTGTCTTCGCCATGGGTGCACAGGCCGGTCGTGCCCTGCCCATCCCCGGTGCCGATGCGGTTAACTGCATTACCGGTGTTGCCTTCCTCGCCGCGTTTAACGAAGGCCGCCTGAAGGCGGTTACCGGCAAGATCATCGTTATCGGTGGTGGTGATACCTCTATCGACGTGGCCTCGGTTGCCCGTCGTCTCGGTAAGATCACCGTTGAAAACGAGAAAGACCGTCCTGAGCACATCATCATCAACCAGACCGCACACGACGTTGCCGAATCTGCTGCACGCCAGGGCGCTGATGTAACCCTGATGTCCCGCTCTGCCATTGAGCATATGCCTGCGGCGCAGTACGAGATTGAAGACGCAACCCGTGAGGGTGTTGAGATCATCGGCCAGCTGAGCCCGGTTGAGGTTGTTAAGGGTGACGACGGTCGTGCTACCGGTCTTAAAGTCATCAAGCTCGAAGCCGACGGTTCTACCCCGATTGAGGGTAGTGAGTACGTCATCGACGCTGAACTGATCGTTGCCGCTATCGGTCAGGGTGGTGACTGGGAAGGTATGGACGGTTACTCCAATGACCGCGGCCTGGCTGATGCCGACAAGAACTTCCAGGTTCCCGGCAAGCCCGGTTTCTTCGCCATCGGTGATATCGTTCGTCCGCACCTGCTGACCACCGCTATCGGCCACGCCTCTATCGCTGCAGAGAGCATCGACTTCTACCTCAACAACAAAGAGCAGAAGGCGCGTCCAAAGGTTGATGTACACCACTGGAACCTGCTTGAGAAGCTGCGTGAAACCGATCACCTGCCCACTGAGTTCCACAACAAGACCAAGGAAGAGATCATCGCAGCCGAAGGCTTCGCCAAAGAGATCGACCTGGGTCTGCGTGGTACCTCTGAAGAGGACTTCGCAGTACACAACTACGAAGACCGCTCCATGGCTGAGATCATCTCCTCTGACCGTCTGTTCCTTGGTCATTTCCAGGAGGAGGCCCGTAACAAGCGCTCACACATTGAGGTAAGTGCTGCTGATGTTATCGGTAACTTCCAGGAGCGCCTGGTTCCTCTGGAGGAAGAGCAGGTTATTAACGAAGCCAAGCGTTGCATGAGCTGCGGTATGTGTTTTGAGTGTGACAACTGTGTTATCTACTGCCCTCAGGAAGCTGTGAAGAAGTCTCCTAAGGACAAGAACACCACTGGTCGTTATGTATACACCGATTACAGCAAGTGTATCGGTTGCCACATCTGTGCCGATGTCTGCCCTACCGGTTACATCGATATGGGTATGGGTGAATAAGGGGACGTCATGAAGCCACTTAGCAAGCTTCTACAACTTCTTGCGGCGCTGTCTGCACTGACTCTGTCAGTGCCGGCCTTCGCCGACGAGGGCAACGGTGTGGGACCGAATATTCCCAGGGCCGTGAAGGGTGAACAGTGTGTTGAGGATACCGATGTGATGCGTCGCGATCACATGAAGTACCTTAAAAAGCACCGTGACGAGACACTGCGTGAGGGCATTCGTACCAAACAGTACAGCCTCAAGCAGTGCCTTGAGTGTCACGTCCCAGCCAAGGACTCCGCTGAGGCCAGCCGTGCTGAAGGCGAGCACTTCTGCAAGAACTGTCATGTCTATACCGGCGTGACCATTGACTGCTTCGAGTGCCACGCCACCATGCCGGAGAAATCAGCACAGTTCCACCCGCTGGTCACTCCTCGCATGAAGGCGCTAAAAGGTCTTCACCAGCCCGACTCCTCTGTGCTGCTGAACAATATTGCAGCTACCCAGACTCAAACAGGTGGTGCCATCCAATGAGCGAGATGAAACAAACGGATCAGTCACGTCGTGAGTTTCTCGGCGGCGGTGCCAAACTGGCCGCAGGCCTGAGCATTGCTCCCGGTGTCATGCTCTACGGCGTGGCCGAGGCTCGCCCTGCCGAGCAGGCTGCCAGCAGTGAGCAACGCTGGGGCATGCTTATCGACACCAACAAATGTGCCAAGGGCTGCGATGCCTGCGTTACCGGTTGTCAGAGCGAGAATGGTTGGGGTCCTGAAAGCCAGGATGAAGTGAACTCCAATGAGCTGCAGAAGGCACAATGGATTCGCAAGGTTGAACTGCGCAACACAGAAACCGGTCATGTACAGTCATTGCCGATGATGTGCCAGCACTGTGAAACTGCACCCTGCGTCGATGTCTGCCCTACCGGAGCTTCAATGAAGCGCGCCGATGGTATCGTACTGGTCGACAAGCATATCTGCATCGGCTGTCGCTACTGCATGATGGCCTGTCCATACAAGGCACGCTCCTTTGTTCATGAAGCTCTGCACAATCAGCGTGAGCATGCACCACGTGGTAAAGGTACCGTTGAGTCCTGCACCATGTGTGTTCATAAGCTGGATGCAGGCGATGGCACCACTGCTTGCGCCGAGTCATGCAACACCGAGGGCCACAAGGCCATCATCGTTGGTGACCTGCGCGATGAGAACAGCGAAATTGCCCAGGCAGTTGCCAAGCATGCAACAACCCAGGTACGCGCGGATCTCGGTCTTAACCCCGGTGTCCGGTATCGCGGCATCTAACCGTAAGAGTTAACGGAAAGAGAAGCATGAAAAAAACACTGTTTACGCAAATCGAGGGTGGAAATGGCTTCTACATGCTGCTTGCAGCATTGGGTGCCATCATTCTGGTCGGCCTCGGTGCCGTTTACCAGATGGAGCACGGTGGCCACCATGTTACCGGTATGACCAACCAGATCGTCTGGGGCATGCCGCACGTCTTCGCCATCTTCCTCATCGTTGCCGCCTCGGGGGCGCTTAATGTCGCCTCTATCGGCTCAGTCTTCGGCAAGAAATTCTACAAGCCGCTGGCCCCCCTCTCCGGCCTGTTGGCGATCACCCTGCTACTGGGTGGTCTGACCGTACTGGTTCTGGATCTGGGTCGTCCCGATCGTCTGATCGTGGCGATGACTCACTTCAATCCGAAGTCGATCTTCACCTGGAACATCCTGCTCTATAATGGTTTCCTCGGCCTGGTTGTGGTCTACCTGTGGACCATGATGGAGAAACGGATGAATCGTTACACTCCGGTTGCTGGATTCTTCGCCTTCATCTGGCGTCTGATCCTGACCACTGGTACCGGTTCCATCTTTGGCTTCCTGGTAGCACGTCAGGGTTACGATGCGGCTATCATGGCGCCGATGTTCATCGTCATGTCCTTCTCCTTCGGCCTGGCCTTCTTCATGCTGGTGCTGATGGCCACCTACAAGTGGACCGAGCGTCCGTTGGGCGATGTGGTACTCAAGCGTCTGAGTAAGCTGCTGGGTATATTTATTGCCGGCGCCTTCTACATGGTGATGGTACAGCACGTGACCAACCTCTATGCTACTGAGCATCACGGTGTTGAGGCCTTCATTTTGCGTGATGGCGGTGCCTACACTACCCTGTTCTGGCTGGGCTTTGTGGTACTGGGTTCACTTGCCCCACTGGCATTGATATTTGCCCCGCAAACCTCAACAAACCGTAGTGCAATGGCTCTGGCCTCGGCACTGGTCATTGTTGGTGGCTTTGCGCTGGTCTATGTCATCGTCATTGGTGGTCAGGCCTATCCGCTGCAGCTGTTCCCCGGCTATGAAGTTGTCAGCAGCTTCGAGGGTGGCGTCAATTCGGCAGCCTATGCCTATAGCCCCTCCCTGTGGGAGACGTTGCTTGGCTTTATGGGTGTCGCCATGACCCTGGCGATCACTACGGTTGCCTTCAAGGCCCTGCGCTTCCTGCCGGAGAGTCTGGGTGACGATATGGTCGACCCCCACGCCAAATAAGTTCACCCGAACTTACGGCTAAAACACCGATGTCACCGTATGGGGCATCGGTGTTTTGCTATCAGGGGCTTTGGTTTTTATTAATCGCCCTTTAAAATCAGTCACATCATTCTTATTTATAGTGTCATAGTCAGGTATTGTTTATAGTGTCACCCACCGACACTTGTAGAATTTGAGGTAGCAACATGAGTCAGCAGGAACATCCGTTCGCAGAGTATCTTCGCATCCTTGGCAAGGGCCGAAATGGTTCACGCGGTCTTACCGCCGATGAGGCCTATGAGTCGATGCGTATGATAATGAACGAGGAGGTTGAACCTATTCAGCTGGGGGCCTTCCTGCTGCTGATGCGCGTTAAGGAGGAGACCCCGGAAGAGGTCGCTGCGGCGGTACGCGCGATTCGTGAATCGCTTAATATTCCCGAAGGTTTCAAGGTTGATGTCGACTGGTCCTCGTATGCGGGCAAGAAACGCATCCTCCCCTGGTACCTGCTCGCTACTCTGCTGATGGCCGATAACGGTATCCGCATTTTCATGCATGGTGCCAGCGGGCATACCGCGGGACGCCTCTACACCAAGGAGGTACTGCCACAACTGGGTATACCGGTTGCCAGTAGCCTGGAACAGGCGATGGAGCAAATGGAGGCCAGCAATTTCAGCTACATCGACCTGGAGTACCTCAGTCCCAAGCTGCATGAGATCATCGAAATGCGCCCCCTGCTCGGCCTGCGCTCGCCGGTTCATACCATCGCCCGCATGCTCAACCCCTTCGATGCTCCGGTGGTGATGCAGGGCATTTTCCACCCCGGCTACCGCCCTACTCATCAGGAGGCAGGTATGCTGCTGGATATCCCGCATATGGCCGTGATCAAAGGTGAGGGTGGTGAGATAGAGCGCAACCCTGATATGGAACTCCTGGTACAGAGCGTACACAACGGTGAAATGAAGGATGAGACCTGGCCGGCCATGTTCGACAAGCGACACATCCGCCCCGAGGATATGAATGTGCCAGACCTTATCGCAGTGTGGCGTGGTGAAAAAGATGATGAGTATGCCGCCGCCTCGGTCGTCGGCACCATCGCCATCACCCTTGCCACCATGGGCCGTGCTGAGAACCGTGAAGCTGCCGAGGCGATGGCCTGGCAGATGTGGGATAACCGCAACAAGCAGCGTTTCAGCCAGGCCGCAGCCTGAATACAACAGGGCTTCCAATGGCACAACTGCTCTTTAGCGCGGCACACAAATCGTCGGGCAAAACCACCATTACGCTGGGGATCTGCGCTGCCCTGGCACGTGCCGGTTCAGCGGTACAGCCCTTCAAAAAGGGGCCTGACTATATCGATCCCATGTGGTTGGGGCGCGCCTCTGGCCGCCCCTGCTACAACCTCGACTTCCATACGATGTCGCATGATGAGTTGCGCGCTCTCTTCGCACAGCGCAGTGCGGATGCTGATATCAGTCTGATTGAGGGCAATATGGGACTCTTTGACAGCCTTGATGTGGAAGGCGGAATGAGTAATGCCTCCCTTGCCAAGCTGCTCGACACCCCGGTGGTTCTGGTACTCGACGTCAAAGGGGCAACCCGTAGCATCGTTCCGGTGATACTCGGTTTCCAGCAGTTTGACCCTGAACTCAAGATCAGCGCTATTATCCTCAATAAGGTGGCAGGGGCACGTCATGAAAAACGGCTGCGTGAGGTTATCGCACACTATTGCGATATACCGGTACTCGGCGCGGTGCACCGTGACGAGCGTCTGTCGATAGACGAGCGCCACCTGGGCCTGATCCCCAGCAATGAGGCTGCAGCTGCTGATGCCAAACTCAATCAGGTCGCCGATATTGTCGAGCAACAGGTCGACCTGAAGGCACTACAGGCACTGGCTACCACGGCGCCCCTGCCGCAGTCAGGGATTCCAGCTGAGCCGCCTGTCAGCACCCCTGACCTGCGCATTGCCTATGCCAGCGATGCGGCCTTCGGTTTCTACTACCCGGACGATCTGGAGGCACTGCAGCAGGCAGGGGCGCAATTAGTCCCCTTCGATACGCTATCCGATGCGACACTTCCGGAAAACATCGACGGGCTGTTCATTGGTGGCGGCTTTCCTGAAACACAGATGGTGGCACTGGAAGCCAACCACTCCCTGCACCAGGCAATACGGGATGCCATTGAGGCAGGTTTACCCTGTTATGCCGAGTGCGGCGGCCTGATGTACCTGAGCCGCTCAGTAACGTGGGGGGAGTCACATCATCAGATGGTGGGTATCATTCCCGGTGACTGCGTAATGCACAAAAAACCGGTTGGGCGTGGCTACGCACGAATCCGCGAAACGGCGGCCATGCCCTGGCCCGGAGGTGCGGAGGGTGTTGAGCACCATGTCCACGAATTCCACTATTCCAGCCTTGAAAATCTACCCTCAGACCTCACCTTTGCTTATAGTATGGGACGTGGGGTCGGCATTAATCAGCAGCATGACGGCTTTGTCTACAGAAATCTGCTGGCGAATTATGTCCACCTACGCAGTGTAGAGAGCAACCGCTGGACAGAGCGTTTTGTACAATTTGTCCGAGAGTGTCGCGCTGAGCGTAACGCCGCTGCCGCACCACTACCCCCGTTTATTTAACACGAACACAGGTGAAACCATGATTACACTGACCCCCGCAGCCATTGAGCAGGTGATGGCCTCAGCCGAGCAGAACGACGTTAAAGAGGCCGTGTTGCGCCTCGCGGCAAAGAAGAACCCCGATGGCAGTATGGAGTATGGCATGGGCTTTGATGAGGTCAAGGATGACGACCTTGCCTTTAAATTCAAGGATGTGACCGTGGTCTTCAGCGGTGAGTATGGTCCGCTGCTTAACGGTGCCACCATCGATTTTGTTGAATTGGAGCAGGGGCAGCACCACTTCATCTTCATGAATCCGAACGATGCTAATTACACACCTCCCGGTGCGGAAAACAGCGGCGGTGGCTGTGGCTCCGGTGGTTGCAGCGGCTGCTCCTGAACCGCACCACCTATCCTATTTGGGAGGGAAGGAAATCTCCTCCCTCCCCCATTCGGGATAAGCCTGTGCTATTATTCGCACTTTCACTCAGTGTCTATATATAGCTCGAGAACGCTTTCCGCATGGGTCAACATCAGTCTCATCCAAGCAGCCGCCTGACTCAGGGGCTGGAATACCTTACTGAACTCTTTCTGCTCAGTGGCGGAGGTGTACCCGCAAAGCGCCTGCGTTATCTACTGGTCGGTGTCGGCATTACCTTTTCCCTGCTCGGCCTGCTCCTGATCCTGCTCCCTTCCCTGCCGCAGCACGAATCGCTGTTAATGGGCATGTTCGCGCTGCTGATCACCGGAGGGATTGCCCTGCTGGTGGCCGTCTCTATCGCCTTCCGACGCTACCTGCTTCACCCCAGTGAACAGCTAAAACACTGGAGTGGTGAGATTCGTGGCGGTAATCTGGATATTCGCCTCAAGCCCAGGGATATGGGACAACTCAAAGATGTCTCCCAGGACATTAACAACCTACTCGACTACCTGCAGACCCTGACTCGGCATATGGACGAAGAGGTGCATCGTCAGACCAAGCGCTTTGAGCAGAAGGCCAGCTCTCTACAGGTGCTTTACGATGTGGCCACCAGCCTCAATACCTCTCGCGATCTGAACGACCTGCTGACCCGTTTTCTGCACACCATGCGCGATATCGTCGAGGCACAGGCCGGCACCGTAAGACTGCTGCGGGAGGACGGTCAGATGGAGCTGGTTGCCAGCATCGGTCTGGCTGATGAGGTCATCGAGGAGGAGCGCTTCGTCCCGGTACAGCGCTGCCTCTGTGGCAATGCCGTCACTGAAGGCCAAGTACTGTTTCAGGAGGATCTGCGTCCCTGTAACAAACTGGTGGGTCGCCCAATGCTGGGTAACGCCGATCTGGAGATGATCGCCGTACCGTTGCAGTATCAGGGAAAAAATCTAGGTGTTTACAACCTGTTTGTCGAGCACGACACTATGGACGCACGCGATGATGTCAAAGCCCTGTTCAGCAGCATTGGCAGCCACCTGGGTATGGCCATCGAAAAGGCCAACCTGGACGACGAAGCAAAGCGCCTTTCTATTATTAAGGAACGAAACGCCCTGGCACATGAGCTGCACGACTCACTGGCTCAAACCCTGGCCAGTTTGCGCTTTCAGGTGAGCATGCTGGATGAGGAGATTGATCAGCAGGGGGCCGATGTCACCCACGAGGATATTCAGCAAATCAAAGGCGGCCTGGACGAAGCCTATACCGAGCTGCGGGAGCTACTGGCCCACTTCCGGGCCCCTATCCACTCGCGTGGCCTGCTCGCAGCGCTGGAGGATCTGATTAGTAACTTTCGTAAGCAGACCGGTATGCACGTGCTGTTGCAAAAAGAGTGGGACACCTCCAACCTCTCGGCCAACAATGAAATGCAGGTGCTGCGCATCATTCAGGAGTCGCTGGCCAATACGCGTAAATACAGCAAGGCACACACGGTACGCGTGATGCTGCGTAGCGACGAGCACGAAAACTACCACGTACTGATTGAGGACGATGGTATCGGTATGGATAAGCCCGCCTTTAGCGGTCATCCCGGTGAACACCTTGGTCTCTCTATTATGCAGGAGCGTGCCCGTTATCTGGGTGGCAAATTGCGCATAGAGAGTGAACCCGGAGAGGGAACAAGGGTACAATTGAACTTCAGCAATGCCGGATCGGACGAACCGAAAGAGCGGCAGCACTTCGCTCTCATTTAGGACGTAAAAATATAACCATGCGTGTACTTCTCGTTGATGACCATACCCTGTTTCGCTCCGGCCTGGAGACGCTGCTTGAGCGCCACGGTATCGAGGTAATCGGTACCGCCGGTAATGGCCGCGAAGGCTTTATGATGGCACGTGAGCTGCTGCCAGATGTGGTACTGCTCGACATGCGCATGCCGGAAATGAGCGGACTGGAAGTGCTCAGCGGACTGCGTACTGTCGGCCTGAAGATGTTCATCGTGATGCTCACCACCAGTAACGAAGAGAAGGACCTGGTTGAAACGCTACGCAACGGCGCATCAGGCTATCTACTCAAGGATATGGAGCCCAGTGAACTGGTGACTGCGCTACGCGATATTGTTGCCGGTAAGACTGTGGTAGCGCCTGAACTGACACCGGTACTGGCACGTGTCGTTCAGGGCGACACGGTGGAAGAAGAACCACACGAGAGCACCCCCTTCGACGAGCTCACGCCGCGTGAACTGGAGATCCTCTGCCTGCTGGCTGAGGGACAGAGTAACAAGGTGATTGCTCGTAATCTGGGGATCTCGGATGGCACGGTAAAACTGCATGTTAAGGCTATTCTGCGCAAACTCGATGTTCACTCACGGGTAGAGGCCGCAGTGATGGCTGTTGAAAGAAATTTCTGCCACAAAGAATCATCAGGATCCTAACCACAGATGTCGCTACGCAAGCTTATCAATCTCTCTATTACCTCTGCCCTCTCCGCCCTGTTAGTTAGCCCCGGGCTGCTACTTGCCGAACAGGAGGAGCGCTGGTATCAGGTCGAAATAATCCTGTTCTCCCAGAACAACCCTGATTATCGTGAATCAGAGCTTTGGCCAGTCGACTTTGCACTGCCTGATCTGGAAAAAAGTCGCGAACTGGTTAAAGCGGAAAAGCACAATGCATCACAGCCTGCATCACTTCTACCCGAGCCATTCTCCCTCGTCTCAAATGATGCGCTGCAGCTGGCGGACACCGCGCAACGCATCAAGCATGCCAGTGACGTAGAGCTGGTGTTACACCTTGGCTGGTTACAACCGGGACTTGCTGAAGATCAGGCGGTGGCGGTTCACCTGTATGATGGAATGCTGGAGCAGGCAGGTCAGGCAAGCGGTGAGAAGAGTGAAGCCCTGTCAACGCGAACTCCTGAAACCGCGTCGTTGGCTTCGAATGAAATGACTCCCCTTCCAAAGCTGGATGGCACCCTGCGCCTGGTGCTCTCCCGCTATCTCCATCTGGAAACCGATCTGGTGTGGCGAGAACCGCTACCAGCTGCTCTGCCTGGCTTTGCTGCAGATATGCCACTCTTGAATGACTCACTGGAGACACCGGCTACAGCAGCATTAACAGAGGTCCCTGTTCCAGCTGGCAATAGTGACATAGATAGCGCACTACAGATCGAACAGGAGATAGCTGAAACCACACCACAAATGGCAGCCCTCAACTACCAGGTTTTCCGCCTGCAGCAGTCACGTCGCATGCGTAGCAGTGAGATTCATTATCTGGACCATCCACTGTTTGGCATTGTCGCACTAGTCACTCCCTATGAGATAGCGCAACCTGATGATGCAGGCGAGCCCGTTACCGCACCACAGCCATAGCTCTTCAAGCGTTTAAGTTGGGAATCGCCTGCTCCAGCAGGCGACGAACATCCGCCATCCCGCCGATCAGCGTGTGCTCGATCATCTCCATCGTAAGCTCCTCCTCACTACGCCCTGCTCCCATATTAGCCACCACCGCAATGCAGCCATAGCAAAGCTCCAGTTCGCGTGCCAGCGCCGCCTCCGGCATACCGGTCATACCCACCAGGTCACAGCCATCACGTTCCAGACGATTAATCTCTGCCGCAGTTTCAAGTCGTGGTCCCTGCGTGGCGGCATAGGTACCCTCACCAATGACCGTCAGCCCACACTCATCACCGGCACGCATCAACTGACGACGCAACGACTCACAATAGGGCTCGGTAAAGTCAATATGAGTGACGTGTTCCAGGCCCTCTTCAAAGAAGGTATTAATACGTGAGTGGGTATAGTCGATGATCTGATTCGGTACGATAAGACGCCCCGGTGTCATGTCGGCGCGAATACCGCCAACCGCATTGACCGCGATGATCTCCCCGGCCCCATTCTGCTTTAATGCCCACAGGTTGGCGCGATAGTTCACCTTGTGCGGCGGAATGGTGTGCGCCGCACCGTGGCGCGGAAGAAACAGTATTTCATTTCCCGCCATCTCACCAAAACTGAGCGGGCCGGAGGTTTCCCCATAGGGGGTCTCTATTACTTCACTACGGATAATATTCAACCCCTTAAGGCTGGTTAATCCGGTACCACCAATAATTGCCAGTTTTGACATCGTTCGTATTTACCCCACTACAGCCCTTTTACCGCGAAAATACCCGGTGCATTTCGCCAGTACTCTTTGTAATCCATACCAAAACCGAAGATATAGCGATCCTCTACCTCCAGGCCGACAAAATCTGATTCAACTCCGATATTACGATCATGCCGTTTTTTCACCAGTACCGCACTATAGATCTCAGCGGCCCCCTGTTGCTGACAGCTCTCAATAATCGCCTGCAAGGTCAGCCCCTCATCAAGAATATCATCGACGATTAACACCACACGACCTTGCAGCTCATAACGTGGTTTAACTCTCCAGGAGAGTTCGCCTCCGGAGGTCTCACCACGATAACGAGTGGCGTGGATGTAATCGAGGTGTAGCGGAAAGTCGAGATGACTCAGCAATATTCCGGCGGGGATCATGGCACCGCTCATCACTGACAGTACCAGTGGATTTTTCCCTGCTAACTTATGGCTAATCTCCACGGCCATATTCTTAATGGCAGCCTCAACCTTACTGCGATCAAACAGGCAATCCGCCTCGTCATAAACCTGTTGTGCCTGCTCAGGACTAACCGACATCTAGTTCTGCTCCTGTGGTGAAGGTTCGCAAGGGAGTTCCCCCTTGGCAAGATGAATAGTCGAGGTGGGAAAGGCAATCTGCGCCCCATGCTGTGTAATGATATTCATCACTTTAAGCAATACATCCTGTTTGACCTCATGGTAGAAGACCCAGTTGGTGGTCCTGGTAAAGGTGTAGATAAAGAAATCGAGTGATGACGGCGCGAAGGCATTGAAATTAACGATCATCGTTTGCGTGGTGTCGATCTCAGGGTGCTCCAGCAACATGGTTTTTACCGCATTAACAATGGCGCCTACTTTTTCCCCGTCATCATAGCGAATACCGATGGTTTCATAGATACGGCGGTGACTCATACGTGAGGGGTTCTCCACCGCAATGCTGGCAAAGGTGGAGTTAGGTAGGTAAAGCGGACGTTTGTCGAAGGTGCGAATGACAGTAAGCCGCCAACCGATCTTCTCGACGGTTCCTTCGATCTTGCGATCCGGTGAGCGGATCCAGTCACCCACCGCGAAGGGGCGATCCATAAAGATCATTAAACCGCCAAAAAAGTTCGACAGTAGATCCTTGGCGGCAAAACCGATGGCAATACCACCAACCCCACCGAAGGCCAGCACACCGGAGATGCTAAAGCCCAAAGTCTGCATCGCCACCAGTACCGAGGTGATCAGTACCGACAGGCGTAATAACTTACCGATGGCATCAACAGTGGTGCGATCGATATCCGTTCCCTTACGCTCCGCCTTGAGTACCACATTTTTTTCCATCGCCTGGATGAAACGAAACAGGAACCAGGAGAAGCTGACGATCACGCCGAGTTCACGCACCGGAGATACGACTTCAAAAATAGCCGCATCTGTTTTACTACCGACGATATCGGCAGCAAAACTCAGGCCCAGCAACCATATCAGCACACTCAGTGGACGTCGTGCAGCAAAATAGAGCGCATCGTCCCAGAGGATTTTTGACTTCTCGATACGCCCCTGCATACGTCGCACAGCACGCTTTTGAATAAAGTCGATGAGTAGTGTGCCAAAGACCACGATGAACACCTGCGTCACCAGTATGGTGGTGGGGTTTCCCTGAAGCAGGTCATTCAATATATTTTCAAAATCCATTCATCGCTCCATTAAAACGGTAGGTCCAGGCTATCGCCATTTAACTCACGCATCGCACTCACGGCCTGACGCCAGGCCGTATCATTATGCAAAGAGTCCCAGCTCACCGGGTGACGGCCATGCAGCCGCGCCAATCTGGCGTGCAGTACCGGATTTGAGTCCGGTTTAAAACCATCGAGGATCTGCATCGCCCCCTTACGGTTATTACAGATTAAGACCATGTCACATCCGGCCTCTACTGCGGCCTCAGCCCGTGACACATAATCCCCGGCAACACTGGCCCCCTCCATGTTGAGGTCATCACTAAAGATCACCCCCTGAAAACCCAGGCGCTCGCGCAACACCTGCTTTAACCAGAAAGAGGAGAAACCCGCCGGATTAGCGTCAACTCGATCGTAGATAACATGTGCCGGCATCACACCAGCCATGCCGTTGCTCATCATGCGCTGATAGGGAAGGATATCCTCGGCAAAGATATCTTCATAGCGACGCTGATCGTGGGGGATCGCCTTGTGAGAATCGGCCTCCACGGCACCATGACCGGGGAAGTGTTTGCCGATGGCCGCCATCCCCGCCCGGTGCATTCCCTGCATGGTGGAGTTGGCTAAATCGGCAATAATCTGTGCGTCACGATGGTAGGCCCGATCACCGATCACACCACTTACCCCGTAATCAATATCCAACACCGGGGCAAAACTGAAATCAACTCCCACCGCGCGTAACTCAGAGGCGAGTACCCAGCCGCATTGCTCG
>JBFFJV010000030.1:0-14006 GCA_041555695.1 Thiohalomonadaceae bacterium
GACTGCTGAGTACTCTCTACCAGCTGGAGCAGAGCCAATGGTGGAGCGCCGATCAGCTGCACCAGCGCCAACGGCAGCAACTGACACGCTTGCTCCAGTTCAGCTTCGAGCAGGTTCCCGCCTACCGGGAGCGCCTTCAGGCAGCCGGTTACCGCCCCGGGCAACCCTTTGATGATGCCCTGTTTCACGCCATCCCCACGCTGACTCGTACCGAGGTGCAGCAACTCGGTACGGCACTGCACAGCCGTCAGCTACCTACCAGCCATGGTCAAGCTCACCCGGTGCAATCCTCAGGTTCTACCGGTAAGCCGGTGGAGGCGCTGGGCAGTGATCTCACCCGGTTTTTCTGGCATGCCATTACGTTACGCGATCACCTCTGGCACCAACGCGACTTTAGCGGCCGCTTTGCCGGCATCCGCCCCGATCGCAACGAAAAAGGCGAGGATGCATTTGCGCTGCCCAGCTGGGGCAAACCGGTCGACTGGGTTTTCCCCTCAGGCCCCTCCTTCGGCCTCAACAGCAGGGTCGATGTGAGCAGGCAGTGGCAGTGGTTACTGGCACAAAAACCAGACTACCTGCTCACCCTGCCATCAAATCTGCGCGAGCTGCTGCATCATGCACAGGCCAGCCACGGGCCATTATCAGCTCTGCGTGAGGTGCGCACCTTCGGAGAGACGGTTAATGACGATTTACGTGCGCGGGTGAAAGAGGTGCTGGGTGTGACACTGACCGATATGTACAGCAGCCAGGAGGTGGGCTACCTGGCACTGCAGTGTCCGGCGCACGAACATTATCATGTGCAGTCGGAGACGGCTCTGGTTGAGGTACTCGATGAGCAGGGAAAACACTGCTCTCCAGGAGAGGTGGGGCGGGTAATCGTAACACCGCTGCAAAACTTCGCCATGCCACTGATCCGCTACGAGGTGGGGGATTATGCCGAGGTTGGTGAAGCCTGTTCGTGTGGCCGCGGCCTACCGGTACTCAAACGCATCGTTGGCCGAAGCCGTAACATGGTGCAAACGCCGGAGGGGAGGTGCTACTGGCCGAGCTTCCCCGCAGAGGAGTGGATGAGCATTGCCGAGATCCGCCAGATCCAGCTGGTACAACACACTCCGGAGAGTATCGAGGTACGCCTGGCGATGAGCGGTGAGCTCAGTTTGGAACAACAACAACGGCTAAGCTCCACGCTGCAGCGCAGTCTCAATTATCCGTTCAAGCTCCGTTTCGTCATACTGGAGAGCATACCGCTTCAGGCCAACGGCAAGTATGAAGATTTCATCTCCCTGCTGTAACCCGGGTCAGCTCTCCGCGGTTTGCATCAGATAGTCGATGGTGAGGTTGTCGAACAGAGCAGAACCGGTGGAGACGAACAACGCCCTCTGCTGCGGCCGCTTACCACGATAGATAGCAAACAGGTCGCTCACCTGCGTAGTATCCAGCAACCCGTCTCGCTGCCACTGCTTCAGGTCTCCGTAGTTAAGCGAGTCGCGTGTATCAACAAACAGCTCCAGCTGAGCCGACAACTCAGGATAAAGTTCTCGCTGCCAGTCGGTATCTGCACCGAGGCTAATGGTCAATGCCGGCAGGGGGTGTTCCCGGCCGAAAAAGGGCTCACGACTGTCACTGGCGAGAATCGCCACATCCGTCTCATGCTGTTCAAAGCCGGCAACGGCTGTGACCTCGCACTGAGGGAACAGACTTTGCAGTGCCATCGCCGCATTGACTGCACGCTGATGCAGGCGGTCATGAAACAGGATTCGCCGACTGAGCCCGGCCGCGGCGGCAAAGAGAGCGGCATAGAAACCGACACGGCCAGCACCGATGACAAGCAGTGACTCGGCCGCAGGTTGCAGCCTGGCAATGGCGGTAACCGCACAGGCCCCGGTTCTCGCTGAGGAGAGCAGGCAGCCGGCAAAGCCGGCACGGATAAAGTTCTCCTCCGGATCCAGGGCGAAGGCCTTGCCAACGGTGATCTGATCAGGCACCTGGCGTGCAATATAGTTGGTACCGACAATCTTCACCGTCTTGACCACCCGATCCGGGTAACGGCAGATGCAGGGCATCACACGAAAATCTCCACACTCACCCGGGTCGACAAAGAGCTGCTTGCCGGGCAACTCCAGCTCCATCTCACCAGAGACCAGGGCATTCAATGCCGTATCAATGTGTTGCAAATAAGCCGCACCATTGCGACATAGAAGCTCATGCACCTGTGCATCATCGAAGTAGCGATATGGCTCATCATGGACACGCAGGACGCGAGAGAGCTTCGGGTTGCTAAGGGTGAACATGAATACTCCTTGTCTTAATCCGACTAAAAACGGTGTTCATCTACACGCGACATGCGCTAAACGGGCTAGCCCGGTGTAGTGAATGCAGTCCATTTCAAGAAACGGGCAATATGCGTCGGGGAATGGGGCATTTACTCTGCCATCAGGATGGAACGCCCCCCAGAGCGCTCAGGCACGAGTATGCCTCTGATACTGCTACATCAAGGAATCAGTACCGCCTCACGATGACGGCTGCGCCTGAGGTAGGAAGCTGCCCCAGCCGAGGTAAGAATACACCATACCGCAAACAACGCACCGGGAAGGGCGGTCTCCGGCGCAAAGTGTTTGAGTGCCAGCACCACGCCAAGGCCGGCATTCTGCATACCGATCTCAATCGCCATGGTGAGCTGATGGCGTCCATCAAAACCAAACAGGCGTGCCGCCTGCCAGCCCAGCAGATAGCCCAGTGCATTAACGATCACCACCACAGAGATCAACGTCATGCCGACACTGGCCAGCCGCTCCTGATTGGCCGACACCGCATAGCTACAGATGAGAATAATCGCCAGCGAGGCAATCGCCGGGGAAATCTGTTCCGCGACAGTCAACGCCCCTTTGCCTTGCTGCTGCAACAGGCGGCGTACGCCAAGGCCAACAATTAACGGCAGCAATACCGTCAGCAGGATAGTCTGCATCATCGGCCAGAAGGGGATCTCGAAGTAAACAGAGCCCATCCACTTCACCAGCGTCGGTGTCAAAATGGGTGAAAGGAAGGTCGCCACCGTGGTCAGCGCAATTGAGAAGGCAACTGCACCACCTGCCAGATAGACAATGACATTACTCGCCATCGCCCCCGGTGCGCAGGCTACAATAATAAATCCCAGCGCCAACGCCGGTGGCAAACCGCTGAAATAGGCCGCCGCAAAACCGAGCACCGGCATAATGGTGAACTGCGCCAGCACCCCAAGACCAATCGCCTTCGGCCGGGTTAGCGTCTCACGCAAATCCTCCGGCTGCAGCACCACCCCCAGCGCAAACATCGTTGCCGCGAACAACCACTGAAAATAGGGCTTGAGCCAGATAAAGGTCTCGGGAGAGAGATAGGCGACGATCGCCCCCAGCAGGGTTAAAGGGGCAAGGCCGTTGGTGATGAGTCGGAATAGAAACATAGTAATTATTTTCGTTATGGTGGTGGCAGGACATAGTACGACGGAATTGTAGTGACCTCCAATAATCCATCCAATTCAATTATTGCAACATCATCAGGTGGACTTTACATCACATCACAGGCCGCATAACCTCAATAAACAACCGAGTCTAAGGAATGCATCAAGACCGTCCTGCCACTCAGATTTCACACCTGATCACAAAACAAGAAAATAATATGAAACGATTATGCATTACCATGCTATTTATTTCGCAACCAGTATTTGCTGCAGAATATGAATGGTCAAATGAATGTGATCAAAATCAGCTTACGATGACAAACTGCTCTATAGACAGGTTTGAATTTTATGATCACAAACTTAATAAAGCATACAAAAATGCCATGAGAACCCTGTCACCAGAGAAACAACAGAATCTACGAACTGAGCAACGAAACTGGTTAACATCCCGTGACCCAAGCTGTAAAGCTGAAGCTGACGATGTAGCTGTTGGTGGTTCAATGTGGCCGATGATTTACAACGGATGTCGAGCCAACTCAACAACCAAACGCACCCAGGAGATCAAACTGTGGATGCAGTAGGAACTAGACCTGAAGAGCCGGTTAAACTGACGCGCTCAGCGAATACATCTATCACTAGCACCACCGACCTAAAACATGAATTCACCACACAAACATCGCACAGACCATGATTAAACGCATGATAATTGGCGTCACCATCCTCTTTGCAGTATTACTACTCATGCTGCCAAAGACCGATGACGCATCAAAGAGAAAGATGGCAAGCGCGGCGATGCTGATGTGCAGTAATGACTTTCGTAAGGCGGTGGCTGAACAGGTGCGCCGTGCTGAAGAGGTTAACCGGGTATTTCACAACACCTGTCCAAAGCTGATAGCGGGGCTGGATGTCGATGAGTCAGGTGAAGTCACGCTTCGCGGCGCGCAGCACGGCGTCACCATGGTCCTGACACCGGTGATGGAACACGGTGAGCTACGCTGGAGTTGCCGTGGTGAGCCGGCTGCTGCCATCGCCTCACTCTGCAAGCCTTAATCAATAGCCATCGAAGAGGACTGAAAATGCCTGACCGGGAACGACTCATAGCATTGGGATTCATTGCAGCTGGCCTGAGCAGTATTATCAGCGTAATGCTGTTTTCACAGGCCTTCACCAATGATCGTTTATTCTCCGTTGATCCGGCCGTGATCTCACCCATTGGACTTTTAATGGTGCAACTTTGGGGGCTTGCGGCCATCGCCATGAATCGGCAGGCATTACGTCTACCCTGGTTGGCCCTGGTGTTTGCGGCGGAGAAATTGAGCTATGTCGTTGCCTGGTGTTACTGGATGGCTAGCGCCTCAACCTCACTCGGCGCTATCTATGAGCAGGACTGGTTAAGCGGCCTGTTCTTCAGTAGCTATGGGCCGTTCGACTTTTTACTTATGTGCTTCTTTCTATGGGCATTCCGGGTGGCGCTGCAAACATCGTCTGCCGATACTGTAGCTGATTAATCTTCGCCACCTTCTCTTCACTCACCCAGCATTATTTTTCTGATCGGCTTTACTGCCAGCACCACCAGTACCACGGCACTCAGCCATGTCATCCATTGTGGTATCAGCTCCTCCCCTTTTCCCAGCTCTGCGCTGATATCGACGGCCATGCTGATGGCGACAACATCGGTAAGCAATCCAAACGCAATACTGGCTACCGCAATACCCAGCAGGTATACCGCCAGAACACCCTTACCCAGCTCTTTTTTCACCACCGCCAGGGTGGCAATGTTGGTGGCGGGTCCCGCCAGCAGGAACACCAGCACCGTACCGGGGGAGATACCTGCCAGCAGCAGGGCGGCGGCAACGGGGGTGGAGGCGGTGGCACAGATGTACATGGGAATACCGACCAGCAGCATCAGCACCATCGCGGGAAAGCCACTGCCCCACTCTGCCAGCGCCAGCGGTGGGATGAAGGTGGTAACGATACCGGCCAGTACAATGCCGATGGCCAGCCAGAGGGCAATGTCGTCAAGAATGTCCGTTGCGGCGAAGCGCAGCCCCTGTCGACTCTTTTGCAGAAAACTTACGGGCACCACTGCCGGTGCGCTACATGAGCTGGAACAGCAGCTGCTACAACTGGCCTCTTCAGGCTCCGGCTCTTTTTTTGTTTCAGGCACCAGTGCACTCAACAGCCCGGTGAAGATAGCACTTAGGATGGCGGCAATAGGACGCACCACAGCCATAAAGGGGCCGAGCAGGGCATAGCTGACTGCGATGGAGTCGACCCCGGTTTCGGGGGTGGCGATAAGAAATGAGACGGTGGAGCTGCGCGAGGCACCGCCACGATGCAGACCCAGGGCGGCGGGTAACACCCCGCAGGAACAGAGCGGCAGCGGTGCGCCGATGAGTGCCGCCCTGGTAACAGGCCACAGACCCCGCCCCCCCATCCAGCGGGTCAGCAGCTCATCCGGCACCCAGGCCTTAATCAGCCCGGCGGCAACCAGCCCCAGCAGTAGCCAGGGGGCGGCATCAAGATAGAGACTAAG
Organism: Thiohalomonadaceae bacterium; assembly: GCA_041555695.1. Lineage (GTDB taxonomy): Bacteria > Pseudomonadota > Gammaproteobacteria > Thiohalomonadales > Thiohalomonadaceae > JAPHSX01. The sequence goes on from JBFFJV010000030.1 coordinate 5,973, forward strand.
GGTGTTATTGAGGAGATCGGCGATCATTCGACCGTCGCGGTTTCGGCCTGCTTATTCCGTGTGGCCTGCAACATCTCCTCGTTGCGCACGGCAAGGCGCTCGATCAGGGTATCGAGTCCGTCACGCTTCACCTCAGTGGCGAAGCTGCTGCGGTAGTTGCTAACCAGGCTGATACCGTCGACATTCACGTCGAACATCATCCATTTGTCATCCTTCTTAAACAGGCTGAAGCTCACCGGGATCCGGGGCCCGCCGTTGGGCATGTGCACCTCGGCGCGCACGCGGGTCTTTTTGGTGCTGTCATCGGTCTCGACCGGCAGGTAGCTAATCAGGTTATCACTATCTTCCAGCAACTCTCCCAGCTTACCGGGGTCATCCAGTATCGCCGACACGTAGAAGCGTACCATCAGGTTCTTAAATTCACTGGTAAAACGCTCACGTTGTGCCTCACTGGCTGTGCGCCAGTATTTGCCCAGCACGTAGCGCGACATGACGCTGAGATCCACATGGGGCAGCAGCACCTGTTCTACCAGTTCAAACAGGTACTCATGCTTCTCATTAATGGCAGACTGCTCCGCTCGGAGTGTTTGAATCAGCTCCTGTGTCACCCCCTCCAGCATCTTGTGCGGCGGCACACTGGCCTGGGCCGAGGCCCCAAAGGCGCTGAGACTGAATAGCAACAGCCCGAAGTGAAAGAGCTGTTTTACGCGGGTGTTCATACTCATATTTCTTATCCTTCAATAGTATCTGTTGCCATTCTGTTCAATCACGGCGCATCTGGCAAAGATCTTTCTCTACATTGCCATGCTAGAATGCGAACTTGTGACCCGGTTCTCGGGTCGTACCGTAAATCCTTGGACAGACAGTTTCCCGATAAGTTGTATGAAGACTCCAGAATTACTTGCCCCAGCCGGCAACCTTAAGAACCTCCGTTATGCCATCGCCTACGGTGCCGATGCCGTCTATGCCGGTATGCCCCGCTATTCACTACGGGTTCGCAATAACGACTTCGACACCCTTGAGCAGCTGAAAAACGGTATCGACGAGGTACATGGCGCGGGTAAGCAGTTCTTTCTCGCCACCAATGTCTCTCCGCACAACGCCAAGCTGAAGACCTTTATCCGCGATATCGAACCGATTGTCGAATTGGGGCCCGATGCACTAATCATGGCCGATCCCGGGCTCATTATGATGGTACGTGAGCAGTGGCCCGAGGTGCCGGTGCACCTCTCGGTACAGGCCAACACCGTCAACTACGCCAGTGTGAAGTTCTGGCAGTCACTGGGACTGACACGGGTGATCCTCTCTCGCGAGCTGTCGCTGGATGAGATTGCGCAGATCCGTCAGGAGTGCCCGGAGATGGAGCTGGAGGTATTCGTCCATGGCGCGCTCTGTATCGCCTACTCCGGGCGCTGCCTGCTCTCCGGTTACTTCAACCATCGTGACGCCAACCAGGGCAGCTGCACCAACTCCTGTCGCTGGGAGTATGACGTCAAACCGGCAGAGGAGAATGAGAGCGGGGATGTGGTGCTGCAGGATCTGACGGGGGCCCCGCTCGCCTCACAGACAGGCAGTGGCGAACGCCACGCCAAATCCGAAGGGGTTTACCTCATTGAAGAGAAGGAGCGCCCCGGTGAATACATGCCTGTGGAGGAGGATGAGCACGGTACCTACATCATGAACTCCAAGGATCTACGTGCGGTGGAACATGTGCAGCGTCTGGTGGAGATGGGGGTCGACAGCCTGAAGATCGAGGGGCGCACCAAGTCCCACTACTACGCCGCGCGTACCGCCCAGGTCTACCGCCGCGCCATTGATGATGCGGTGGCCGGCCGCCCCTTCGACCCCAGCCTGCTCGGGGTGCTGGAAAACCTGGCCAACCGCGGTTACACCGACGGTTTCTACCAGCGCCACCACACCAAGGAGTATCAGAACTACCTCAGTAACCACTCCGACAGCCTGCAGCAGAAGTTTGTGGGCGAGGTGGAGAGCTACGATGCCGAAAGCGGCATGGCGGTAATCGACGTGAAGAACAAGTTCGCTGTCGGAGACTCTCTGGAGCTGATGACCCCGCAGGGCAACCAGATGATCACCCTGGAGGGGATGAGCGATGAGAGGGGTAATGCCATGGCTGAGGCACTCGGTGGCGGTTATCGGGTGAAGATCCCGCTACCACAGGGTGATTATGACAAGGCGCTAATCGCCAGGAACCTCTGAGGCGCGCTAACGCTGTTCGCGACGGCACGTCGCTCCTACGGGGAGATGGTAAAGGGCGACCTATCCCCTCCCCGCGATATTGACCTCACGCCCTCACGCCCTCACGCCCTTAAGTCTTGCACCCTCTTTTCCTGCGGGTTAGCCTTCCCCACCAACAGAGCCGATCTACACCTATATTAAAAAGTGAGCCGACTATGAGCCGTCCCGATTCCGGAATTAGCGCCTTTCCCCTTTCCCGCATGCGCCGTATGCGCCGTGATGAGTTCTCTCGTCGCCTGATGCGCGAGAATGTGCTGACCAGCAATGACCTGATCTACCCTATGTTTATCCTGGAGGGTGAGCAGCAGCGTGAGACGGTGGCCTCCATGCCGGGGGTGGAACGCGTCTCCATTGACCTGCTGCTGGAGCAGGCGAAGGAGCTGGTCGAGCTGGGCATTCCAATGGTGGCACTGTTCCCGGTAACCCCGCAGGAGGCCAAGAGCGAAGGGGCCGAAGAGGCCTACAACCCCGATGGTCTGGCGCAACGGGCAGTGCGTGCCCTGCGTGAAAACTTCCCTGAGCTGGGGGTAATGACCGATGTGGCGCTGGATCCCTTCACCATCCACGGCCAGGACGGGCTGCTGGATGAAAACGGCTATGTGATGAATGATGAGACCACCGAGGTGCTGGTACAGCAGGCCCTCTCCCACGCTGAGGCAGGGGCGCAGGTGGTGGCTCCCTCAGACATGATGGACGGGCGTATCGGTGCGATTCGTGAGGCACTGGAGGCGGCTGGCCACGTTAACACCCGCATCATGGCCTATGCCGCCAAGTATGCCTCCAGCTTCTACGGCCCGTTCCGCGACGCGGTGGGCTCGGCAGGAAATCTGGCTGGTGGCAACAAGTACACCTATCAAATGGATCCGGCCAATTCCGATGAGGCACTGTGGGAGGTAGGGCTTGATCTTGCCGAGGGAGCCGACATGGTGATGGTCAAGCCCGGCATGCCCTATCTGGACATCGTGCGTCGGGTGAAGGATCAGTACGCCGCCCCGACCTATGCCTATCAGGTCTCCGGCGAGTACGCCATGCTCAAGGCGGCGGCCCAGAATGGCTGGCTGGACGAGGAGGCGGTAGTGATGGAGTCACTCCTCGCCTTTAAGCGTGCCGGGGCCAACGGCATCCTCACCTACTTTGCAGTACAGGCCGCTAAGTGGCTGCAGCAGAAGCCCTAGTCACCAAACCGTCATAAAGCTGTAACAAAAAGTTCATAAAATTTGGCCCCGTTATCGATAGCGCGCCATAATTAGCGAATACTAAATCGACAGGAGCAATCTCATGTCACGCAAGAGTCACATCTTCAGCATGTTCGGCAAGTCGCCGATCAGCCCGATGCAGAAACACATGTCAGAGGTTCAGGCCTGTGCCAATGAACTGATCCCCTTTTTTGAAGCCGCCCTGGCCAACGACTGGGAAAAGGCCGCTGCCCTGCAGAAAGATATCGCCCGCCTTGAAGGTGCTGCCGATGACCTTAAGCGCGAGCTGCGCCTGAACCTGCCCAGCGGCCTGATGATGGCAATGTCGCGTCGCGACCTGCTGGAGACGTTGACTACTCAGGACAAGATCGCCAACAAGGCCAAGGACGTTGCCGGATTGATGCTGGGGCGCAAGATGAGCTTCCCCAGTGAGATTGGCCCGCTGATGCTCGATTTTGTCAAAAGCTGCGTCGATACCTCGGCCCAGGCTCAGGCGGCTATCAACGAGCTGGATGAGCTGGTAGAGACCGGCTTTCGTGGCCGTGAGGTCGACCTGGTTGAGTCGATGATCACCAAGCTTGATGAGCTGGAGAGCAAGACCGACAAAATTCAGGTTGAAGTGCGAGGCAGGATGTTTGCGATAGAGAAAGGCCTGAATCCAATCGATGTGATGTTCATCTACCGCATTGTTGAGTGGGTGGGCGAGCTTGCTGACCTGGCGCAGCGCGTAGGTAGCCGTCTCGAAATCATGCTGGCCCGTTAAGAGGATATCATCGTGGAATACGCAACAATATTTATCGTTCTTGCCTGTATCTTCGGTTTTTTCATGGCATGGGGCGTGGGCGCCAACGATGTCGCCAACGCCATGGGAACCTCCGTCGGCTCCAAGGCGGTCACCATCAAACAGGCCTTTATCATTGCCGCAGTGTTCGAGTTTGCCGGGGCCTATCTGGCTGGCGGTGAGGTGACCAAGACCATCCGCAAGGGGATGATCGACGCTGAAATGCTGAGTGGCAGCCCTGAGCTGGTCATTTACGGCATGATGGCCGCCCTGCTGGCTGCCGGAATCTGGCTACTGGTCGCCTCACGTGCCGGCTGGCCTGTCTCCACCACCCATACCATCGTGGGTGCCATTGTCGGTTTTGCCGCCGTGGGCATCGGCATTGATGCGGTGCAGTGGGGCAAGGTCGGCACCATCGTAATGAGCTGGGTGGTATCTCCCGCCCTCTCCGGCATCATCGCCTACTGGCTCTTCGTCAGTGTCCAGCGGTTCATACTCGATACCCAGAGTCCGCTGGAGAATGCGAAGAAGTATGTCCCCTTCTACATCTTCCTGGTCGGCTTCATTATCGCCCTGGTTACCATGTTCAAGGGGCTCAAGCATGTCGGGCTGGATCTGGATATGCAGACCAAATATGGTGTTGCTACTGTAATCGGCATTATCGTAATGATTATCGGCAAGGTACTCATCAATCGGCTGAAGTTCGACCCCAGCGCCGATCGTGACTTCCACTTTGCCAACGTAGAGAAGGTATTCGGTGTACTGATGATCTTCACCGCCTGCGCCATGGCCTTCGCTCACGGTTCTAACGATGTAGCCAACGCGGTCGGCCCGCTGGCCGCAGTAGTCGGCATCGCCGAATCAGGTGAAGTGGCGCAAAAGTCTGTCATGCCTGCCTGGATCCTGCTGCTTGGTGGTGCCGGTATTGTGATTGGTCTGGTCACCTATGGTCATAAGGTTATCGCCACCGTGGGTACCGGTATTACCGAACTGACCCCCAGCCGTGGCTTTGCTGCCACCCTGGCGGCGGCCACCACCGTGGTGATTGCCTCGGGGACCGGCCTGCCTATCTCCACCACCCACACCCTGGTGGGGGCGGTACTGGGGGTGGGGCTTGCCCGGGGTATCGCCTCACTCAACCTCAACGTGGTGCGTACCATCTTCCTCTCGTGGATTGTCACCCTGCCTGCGGGCGCGATACTGGCCATCGTCTTCTTCTTCCTGTTTAAGGCTATCTTCTCTTAACCGGGTTAGAGGGAGACCATGTAAAAAGCTCGCGCTCTGACGCGAGCTTTTTATTTGGGCTTCATATAATCTAGGCGCCATGCCAACACCACTGCTAGAGAGTTCCATGTCAGATCCCAAACTCGACCGTTACGGCGTGATGGGCAACCCCATCGGCCACAGTAAGTCTCCCATGATCCATTCGCTGTTTGCTGCCCAGACTAAGCAGGCCCTGAGCTATGAAGCGATCCTGGTAGAGATCGGTGCCTTTGCTGCGGCGGTTCAAAGCTTTCGAGAGAACGGCGGCAGGGGGCTGAATGTGACGGTACCGTTCAAACTCGATGCCTGGGAGCTGACCGATGAGCGTAGCACTCGCGCCGAGCTGGCCGGGGCGGTCAATACCCTGGTGTTGCGCGATGACGGCAGACTGTTTGGTGACAACACCGACGGTATTGGACTGGTACACGACATTAGCGACAACATCGGTATTTCGTTTGCTGGCAAGCAGGTGCTTATTCTGGGCGCTGGCGGGGCAGTACGTGGAGTACTGAAACCCATTCTGGATCAGCAACCCGCGTTGGTCATGATAGCCAACCGCACCCCCTCGCGGGCTGAGGAGCTGGCCGCCACCTTCAAAGAATTTGGCAACATCAACGGTTGTGGTTTTGAGAAACTGGAAGGGAGCCGTTTTGATATCGTGATCAACGGTACCTCGGCCAGCCTTCAGGGCGAGGTACCACCGCTGCCAGACACCCTGCTAACAGGCGATGCACTCTGCTACGACATGATGTATGGCGCAACGCCGACGGCCTTCATGGCGTGGGCCGAGAAACACAACTGTGCCTACATATCAGATGGTCTGGGGATGCTGGTAGAGCAGGCGGCAGAGTCATTTCTTATCTGGCGCGGGGTGAAACCAGAAACCGCCCCGGTGATCGCGGCGGTGCGGGAGAGTCTTAACGTAGCAACCTGATACTCAATCTTTCCGGGCCACATTGGCGTAGGCCTCTACCTTGAGGTGGGCGGCCTTTTCATCCAGACTCTCCTCCTTCTTCTCATGTGAAGCGGCGAGAATATCCTCAAACGCATCATACTCCCCTACGTACTCTTTGAGACGCCGGTCATTTCGGCGGCGCTCTCCGGCCCGCCACGGCTTATCACGCCAGTTCACGGCACGTCGTTCATTGTTATAGCTACGATGAAGATATTCGCGAATCACCAGCGCCTGCCCGCGATACTCCTGGCCGGAAAACTTCTCCATCATCTTCAGTGCATACTTATCATTATCAAAGTCGGCGACGACATAACGCACCCTGCTGCCATCTTCGATCGTCTTCTGCTCAAAACGAAATTTCGCCTTGTTACTAAAGCCTTTAAAGAGTGCGATCAACTCACCCAGATTGGCAGCGGGTGGTAAGTTACCAATAAACAGTTCCATCTACAGCTCCTTTATTTTTCTTCCCTTAATATAGCACGCGATTTAACAGTACTTGTTCTTCAGGCGTACGTAGTGCTGTGCTGAATAGCTGAGCCAGTTCTCCTCATCCTCATTCAGAGGACGCGCCTTTTTCACCGGCGAACCGACCCACAGGTAGCCCCCCTCCAGTGTCTTACCCGGCGGCACCAGGCTACCGGCAGCAAGGAACACCCCCTCCTCCAGCACCGCCCCATCAAGTATCGTCGAGCCCATGCCAACCAGACAGCGATTACCGATAGTGCAGCCGTGCAGGGTGACGTTGTGACCGACCGTCACATCATCCCCCACCACCAGCGGGAAGCCGCCGGGCTCTCCGGGGTGGTCGTGGGTGACATGCAGTGCCGAACCATCCTGAACACTAGTGCGCTCACCGATGCGAATGGTATTCACATCACCACGCAGCACCGCCATCGGCCAGATAGAGCTGTCGGCACCAATCACCACATCACCAATCACCGCTGCCTGCTCGTCCACATAGGCGGACTCATCCACCTGCGGCATAACATCTTCAAAAGGACGAATTGCCACGAATCAACTCCTAGCGCATGGTCACCAGCTCCTCGGAGCTGGTGGGGTGGATAGCGACGGTGTCGTCGAACTGCTTCTTGGTGGCACCCATCTTCAGCGCCACCGCAAAGCCCTGCAGCATCTCATCAACACCGTGGCCAATCATGTGGATACCGACGATCTTCTCCTCGGCTCCGACACAGACCAGCTTTAACACGGTAGCGGGCTTGTGGTCGGTGATAGCGTTATACATTGCGGTGAAGCGGCTGGAGTAGATCTTCACTGCATCGCCGTGCTTTTCACGGGCCTCGCCTTCGGTAAGCCCCACGGTGCCAATCGGCGGGTGGCTGAACATCACGGTGGGGATGTTTTCATAATCGAGCCGGCGTTCTGGCTGATTATTGTACAGGCGATCACCGAGACGACGTGCCGCAGCGATCGCCACCGGGGTGAGCTGCGCACGGCCAGTGACATCGCCCACCGCATAGACGCCAGGGATATTGGTGTTCTGAAACTCATCGGTAGGGATGAAACCGCTCTCATCCATCTCCACACCGGCGGCTGCCAGGTTAAGGTCGGCGGTCAGCGGTTCA
>JBFFJV010000031.1:0-13984 GCA_041555695.1 Thiohalomonadaceae bacterium
ACAGCAGCAGCAGCCCGCCGCATAGCACCAGCAACAGAATGGCACTGAGCCAGGCGAGCAGCGTGCCACCGGGACCGGCGGGCAGGCGTTTAATCGAGAAGATCAGTTCCATTTCGCTGAGCGGGGCGGAGAGTCGCCCCTGATAGAGTAACGCGCCCTGCATTTCGCCACCGCTGGAGAGGTAGCGCTGTGAGTTGCTGCTGGCGAAGGCGCTGAAGATGTCACCGCGATAGGCGATGGCAAGATCGCTCATCTGTGAGAGTGCCGTTTCACGAAACAGCGGTTCAAACAGCCCCTGTAAAAAAGGTTCGCGCTCAAACAGTGCCCCCTGAATATAGCGCTCTCCATCTCGCCATACCTTGCGAAAGAGTACGAAGTGACCGCTATCGAGCAGGCTCATTTCAAAGGGATCGATTTCACTCTCAAAGGTGGTGATGCGAACCGGCGGCCTGCTCTCATCGTCAATACCGCTGCCTGCAGCAAAGGCGGGTTCCTCCTGCGGCAGCACGTTGCTCTCTTTACGCATGCTGCGACTTTTTGTTGCGGACTCAGACTGTATCGCCTGACGTGGTGCAGGGGCACTCTGGTAGCTGGAATCGAGATTTAGATCCTCGACTCGGCCGAGCTTACTTTTTAGCGGTGCCCGTTTCTTCTGAATCGGTGCTTCACGTGGCTTGCTGAGGCGGTCAAAGGCGGCCTGACTGGTGACCCCGTCCACGGCTGGTGGAAGTGCCCTGGCTTCAGCGCCTTCCTGTTCGGGCTCCATGTCGAGGTGACCAGTGGTGTCATCCATCTCTGCCATCACAGCGGGGGCCATCTCCTCGGCCTCCATCACCTCTGCGGCGGCGGTCGGAGACTCGGCCTTGCGCCGCTGTTGCGCACGACTTCGCTCTGCATCCTTGAGCTTGCGCTCAAGGCGTTCACGTTCACTACTGACCAGACGGTTCTGGCTGAGAATGTTTTGCAGTTGTGCCTGAAGCTGTTGCCGGCCTTGCCGTTCCGACGGGCTGACGCCGTAGAGTGCGCTGGCATCTTCGCGTTGCGGTAACAGCGGGGTGGTGAAGTTGCCCTGCGTGTCGATCTGAAAGTAGCCAAGCAGCCCAGGGATCTCGCTGTTTACCGGGAAGGCCGAGAGGGGGGAGCGCTGGATGAAGCTGGCCTCTCTACCGCCAGCCACATTAAGAAAGCTGTAATCGGTAAAACTGCGTGACTCCTCGCGGTTGAAGTGTTGCTGCAACCTGCGGTCGGCACGTAGTGCCAACTCCTCGGCCATAACCCGGTGCTGATGAAAGGCCTCCCACTTGAGCTGGCGATAGGCCTGTCCGACCAGTAGCGCCGTTGGCACTGCCAGGGCGATAAAGAACAGCAGCAGGCCGAGGCGCAGACGTTTTGTGTTAAGACCGGCAAGCATTACTGACTCAGCAGACGGTAGCCGGCACCGCGAATGGTGACCAGGTATTGAGGTTCGCCAGGAGTGTTCTCTATCTTGCGGCGCAGCTTGGCGATGTGGATGTCGACGGTGCGGGTTTCAAGATCCAGCGTGCGATCATAGCCCCAGACCTTGTTGAGTAATTCATCGCGCGCTACCGGTCGCTCACCATTGGCGTGCAGGTACTGCAGGATCTCGATTTCACGACGGGTGAAACTTAGCTCCTCATCGCCACGCTGCGCACTCAGGTTACGGGTGTCGATGACAAAGTTACTGTCTAACTGAATTTGATGTGACGCATCCTGCACGATGTGGGCCCGGCGCAGCACCGCCTGTACCCGCAGCACCAGCTGCGTTACCGAGAACGGTTTGGCCACATAGTCATCGGCACCCAGGGAGAGGCCATGGATGATCTCCTCATCACTGCCTTTTGCCGTGAGCATGATGATCGGCTGTTCGCGGTCCTGTTCGCGAATTGCGTTGCAGATAGCGTAGCCGTCGATGCCGGGTAGCATTACATCGAGCAGGATCATATCGAAACGGCCGCTCTGCGCCATCTCCAGTCCCTGCCTGCCCTCTGCGGCGCTTTCGACCTCGTAGCCATGGAATACAAAGAGGTCGATCAGCCCTTCGCGGATCGCCGCCTCATCTTCTACCACCAGTAGTCGGATCTTCCTGTTCATGTGTTTTAGCTTACCAGCTGGTGTGGTTATCGGCATGTAAAGTTTTTGTAAACAGCGGCGTAAAAGTTTTACCAAAGCCTGCCTACAGAAGCTGAGGTGTGCGACCTAGACTGTTTTCACCGGGCAAATAACGGAAAACAGAGGAGCTGAATCATGGCACTTATTACACGGGTATCACGACTATTTCGCGCCGATATGCATGCGGTGCTGGATCAGATAGAGGAGCCGCAGCAGCTGTTGCGTCAGGCGATTCGTGAGATGGAGGAGGCGCTGTTGCAGGAGGAGCAGAGCCTTAAGCTGATGCAGCACGAGCAGGGCCAGTTACAGCGGCGTCTGGCGGGGCTGGCGCAGACGATGGAGAAGAGTGACGAGGAGCTGGACCTCTGCTTTGAGTCCAATAAGGAGGAGCTGGCACGCACCATTATTAAGCGCCGTCTGGAGACTGAGCGACTTGGCAAGCTGCTGTCGGAGAAGAGTGAGGCGCTGGGTGATCGCATCAACCACCTGAAACCTCATCTTGAGCAGCATCGTACCGAGCTGGATGGTATGAGGCAGAAGGCGGAGCTGCTGGCCACTGAGCAGGCTGAGTCATCACTGGGGCAGCGTGCCGATAGCAGTGAGAATATCGGCATGGCGATTGGTGATGATGAGATTGAGGTGGCGCTGTTACGTGAGAAGCAGCGGAGGATGCCGTCATGAAACGTCCGGGATTTTTGCAGGGAGTCGGAGTGGCACTGGTTGCCGCACTGCTGGGGGAGGTGGTGTTTGTGGCACTGGCGCCGATGGTGGGCAGCGTGACCGCATTGCATCTGGTGATCGCCGCCGCCTCATTTAGTTACATCGTCTATCTGTTGCGTTGCAGTGGTGTACGGCTGGGACGACTGACCACGTTGCTTGGCTGGTTGCTGGTTACTGTCACCACCGCATGGATGGCCCCGCCGCTGATGCTCTACCTGCTGGTACACGTGGCGATGGTATGGCTGGTGCGTTCGCTCTATTTCTATTCCAGTCTGCTGCCGGCACTGGCAGATCTCGGACTCAATTTCATCGCCGTTGCGGCGGTGGTCTGGGCCACTGTGCAGTCGGGCAGCCTGATGCTGGCACTGTGGTGTTTCTTCCTGCTGCAGGCACTGTTCGTGACACTGCCGCGAAGCATCGATAAGGCGGCAGTTAAAGCTACCGGCATCGCGGCGGAAGAGAACCGTTTTGAGCAGGCACAACGCACGGCACAGGCCGCATTACGCAAGCTTTCGTCTGTGCACTGATACATTTTTTGAGGAGAAGGACAATGAAAACGAAATTGATCGCACTGGCACTATTTACCGTCACCACTGCAGCGGTGGCACTGTTCCCGATTTTTAAAGATGTGGCAGCACTGCCGCAGGTAAATGTGCAGCCGGTGGTACTACCGCCAGTCAGCCCCATCAGCAATGCTAAGCCACGGGTCGAGGCGGTGTTTGTACTCGATACCACCGGAAGTATGAGTGGCCTGATTCAGGCGGCGAAGGAGAAGATCTGGTCTATCGCCAACACCATGGCCTCGGCGCAGCAGGCACCGGAGATTAAAATCGGTCTGGTGGCCTACCGTGATCGCGGGGATGACTATATTACAAAGGTGGTAAACCTTTCTGCGGATCTCGATTCCACCTACGCCACTTTGATGGACTTTCGTGCCGATGGCGGCGGGGATGGCCCGGAGAGCGTCAACCAGGCGCTGGATGATGCACTGAATAAGATGTCATGGAGCCAGGATAATAGTACATACAAGGTGATCTTCCTGGTGGGTGATGCGCCGGCACACATGGACTACCAGGATGATGTGAAGTACCCGGTGACGCTAGCTGCAGCAAAGCAGCGCGGCATTGCGGTGAATGCGATTCAGTCCGGTCGAAACGACGCTACCATGCAGATGTGGCAGCAGATCGCACAGCTAGGCAGTGGTGATTATTTTCAGGTAGAGCAGTCGGGCAACGCGGTGGCCATTGCGACACCATTTGATAAGGAGCTGGCTGAACTCTCGGCCAGGATGGATGAAACCCGTCTCTACTACGGTAGTGCCGAGAAAAAGGAGAAGCAGCGTAAGAAGGTTGAGGCGAGTGAAAAGTTACATGCCGCCTCTTCGGTTGAGTCGCGTGCCCGTAGAGCTACCTTCAATGTATCGAAGAGCGGAGAGTCGAACTTCCTGGGCGACAGTGAACTGGTTGATGATGTGGCCAGTGGCAGGGTCGAACTCTCCACTATCGAAGAGGCGTATCTGCCTGAGCCGATGCAGGCAATGGCGCCGGCAGAGCGTAAGGCGGTGATTGTTGAGAAGGCACAGAAACGCAAGGCACTGCAGGCACAGATTCAGGCGATGGCAGAGAAACGTAGTAGCTACCTGAAGGAGAAGGTTGAGGCCGAGGGCGGTGCCAGGGACTCACTGGATGAGAAGATCTACAGTGCGGTGCGTGAACAGGCTGCAAGCAAGGGCTTAAGCTACGAGGCGGATAGTGCCACTTATTAAATAGTTGAACTGCTGAGGAGGAGAGGCCCGTGATGCTACGGGCCCTGCTCGACTAGCCGCGCTGCCTTAACTCTTCGCGCAGTAGCTGGATCTCTTCACGCAGTGAGCTCACTTCGTAGTGCAGCGCTCCGGTGTCTTCATGCACCACCTCTTCGATGTGGTCGCGATCCTCCTCATGGTCTGCCTGGTGCATAGTCTGCATGGTATCGACGATGATGGCGATAAACAGATTCAACATGGTGAAGGTGGCGATGAGGATGAAGGGAATAAAGTAGAGCCAGGCGTGAGGGAAGACCTCCATCACCGGGCGTACGATTCCCATCGACCAGGACTCCAGGGTCATCACCTGGAACAGGGTGTACATGGAGGCGCCAATGGTGCCGAACCATTCGGTAAAGTGACCGCCAAATATGGTAGTGGCCATCACCGCGAAGACATAGAAGACGATGAGCATCAGGGCGGCGATGGAGGCGATGCCGGGTACCGCGTGTAGCAGTGCCTCAACCACAAAGCGCAGTCGCGGCACCATCGAGATCATGCGTAGCACACGCAGGATTCGTAGTGCCCGCAGTACGGCTAAGGGGCCGCTGGCGGGAACCAGTGCAATGCCGACGATGATGAAATCAAAGTTGTTCCAGGCGCGTTTGAAGAAACCACCGCCAAAGGCAAACAGCTTGACTGCGATCTCAAAGACAAAGACTGCCAGGATCACCTTGTCGGCCAGGATCAGCTGCTCTCCCATCCGTTCCATCACAGAGGAGGAGGTCTCCATGCCGAGAATGGCGGCGTTGATCAGGATCAGGGTGATAATAAAATACTGTACCTTGCTGGACTCTATCCATTCACCGGCGCGCTCGCGCAAAGTGAGTTCAGACATGGTGTGCTCCTGTGGTTTGAATTGTTGATGACAGCCCCATCAGAGACCGCTGTCAGCGTCGAAGGTTCAGCTGCCGTCCTCACGGTGGTGCACGGCGAGCGTAAAAGTGCGCTGAGGATAGCCGCTTCGCTATGACGTTTCCAGCCTTATACCTTGATTAACGGCTACTCCCTTCTCTATGCTGGATGGAACCTGAACCGAGTGATGGCAATGAGTGATAAAGAGAGAGATGAGCCAAATGGCGAGCTGATTCTGCGTACCTCTGCGCTGCCCTTCTGTCGCAAATGGGCATCGCCCTGGGGGCCCATCCTGCATGAGAATGAAGATAAGAACAGTCGGTTTAAGGTGACCGACGCCGCCTTTACCTACGTCGCCATCGATGCCCAGGGCAACAAGCAGCGGATTAAACGCACTGACAACACTTAGTGAATGATATCTGCCTCAATCAGGTCATCACGCAGGTTGTCAATGTCGATGTGTGTCAGGCTCAGGTAGTTGAGAAGGGCTGGCTGCAGGCGTTCAAATTCGTGGTCGGTATTCACGCTGCCGAGCTTCTGGCTGGTGCTGCAGAGGTGCTCGGCGATCTTAAGAATAGCCAGCAGGTTCTTCTTTTCACTCTCCGCAAGGTCTTTGCAGGCGAAGCTGCGTTCCGCCTCGTGGTGTTCGGCGATGACCTCACAGATAGTGTCGGGGAGTTGCCAGCGTCGTGCGATGAGGTAGGCGATGGCGGCGTGGTCTGTTGCCAGTTCCATCTCTTCTGATGCGGTGATGGAGCGCTCGGGCTCGTTGTAGGCCCTCTTTAACACCTGTGGGTATTCTTTGAATTTAATCGCTAACAGCGGGATCGCCGCGTTGTGGAACAGGCCCAGGCTGTAGGCGTCGTCGGCCGAGGCAATGCCCAGTTTTTTCGCAATCAGGGCAGAGGCTGAGGCGACGTCCATGGCGTTGTCCCAGAAATTGACCATCGCCCCGGCAGCCTCTCCAGACAGGGTATCGCGCAGCGCCATGGCATTAATGATATTGACGACGCTGTTGAGTCCCAGCAGGCTGATCGCCTGGGGGATTGAGGTGATCTTGCTGGGCATCCCAAAGACGGGGCAGTTTATGGTCTTCAGTACGCTGCCGGATAGCCCTATGTCTTTGGTGATCAGATCGGCGATGTCGCTGAGGGCGAAGTCGGGCATCACCATCTCCATCTGCAGGTCGATGAGGATTTGTGGCTGCGGGGGGATACGAATGCCACGCAGGATCTCTTCGGCCTGGCTCTGGTCCAGATCAACGCTCATGGGCGAGTACCTGTTATTGCTGTTTATTAAGGGGATGAATATTCACTCACCGTTAATATGGCTTAATAACTGTTTTTTCAACGCCTTTGGAATACCCGTGATGTGAAGCGTGTCGCTCTCGGGATCGTAACGCACCCGCTCATCGAGCTGGTAGGAGGAGAAGCTGATCGCCAGGTCTTTTTCGCGCCCGGCGAATTTGACGTAACGGCGCAGGCTGCGGCGGTCCACCACCAACTCTTCCGGAGCCTGTTCCTCTTCGCCAGCGGCGTGACGCGCTACGATGCGGACGAACTCATCGGGGTTGATTCCCTCTACCGCCTTGGCCAGCCCCTCCAGCCTGACCGGGGCATCCTGCTCCTCCTGCTCCATGCAGTACTCTACCACCTGGTTGCGATACTCCTTCTGCTGCTCCTGCGGTACCTCTTTGGCGAAGGCCTCGACACCCTCAAGAAAGGCGAGGGTCGCGGCTTCCTTGTCGATGCCGTTGCTAAAACCGGTGAGGCTATAGAAGGCCTCGGCCAGCGGCGGGTTGCCGCGCGGCGGGATCAGGGACAGACAGGCGTAGTTCTGGTGCTCGCGCCACTCGACAAGGTCAACCTTTATGCCGAACAGGCTGGGGCCGCTGTCGATGGCATAGCTGCTGGTGACTTCCAGCTCCTCGTTGAGGGTCAGTGACTCACTCTGACGGGCGATGAAGAGGGTGAACAGGTGGTGGTCGAAGGACTTTTCGACAAAGTAGAGGAGGTGAGCATTGAATTCAATTTTGGCCTCATCCAGCTGCATCTGCAGGGCGGTGGTGAAGTCACGGCTCAGGGTGATGAAGTCGAGGTCGCCATCGAGAAACTTTGCCAGCAGGCCCGGCAGTAGTGCGGTGTCGCCGTCACTGGAAAATGACCCGTGCTCGCGGCTGATGCGGGCAAGAAAGCTCCCCTTGAGCTTGCCCAGCAGCGTCTCGCTCGCCCCTTCGGTGGCCAGCTCATCGGCACGCAGCGAGAGGGTGGCTGGGGCGTCGCTGGGGCGCTGCAGGTGGTGGGCGATGGCGTGGGTAATGGGCATGGTTTCGCTCGTATTTTGCGGCTTGAAATCGGGAACCCATTCTAGCAGTTTGTGGCCCGGTGGGCTGCTAGCTTAATCCTCGTCGTCATCCTCATCAGTATCGAGCAGGTCACTATCATCAATCAGCCCGATATCATCGTCACTATCATCATCGCCACTACTGCTTGAGGCTGAGGCCTTTGGCGGCGGAGCATGTTCCGGAATACTTTCGGCGGCAGCGCCACGGGGGGTGAAGCTGGCACGTGCCTGCTGGTAGGACTGCTGTAGACTTTCAGCCTCTTTTTGCTCATCGCCGTTGAGGGCGCGAAGTTTGGCCTCGACGATGTCACGGCGGTACTCGATGATCTGGTCACGCTGCTGGTGATAGAGGTAGACGGTCTGATCGTTGCTGGTAGACAGGCTCGGATCGAGCACCACGGCCGAGCTCTTGGCACCGGCCTCAAGGTATTTACATTCAAGGTTGTTGTTACTCACGCCGGGATACTCTCGCTAAAAAGTGGAAGACACGAATAAATGCTGAGGAACTAAATAATACCGTTCCGGGGCCTTGTCAATCTTTTCTGTGCGTCGGCGTGGAGGATGTGCATGGTAGCTTGATATAGCTTGCTGCTTTAACCACAATTCCGCGCCCAGCGGCAGCATCTGTTTTTCTTGTGCAGGCGGAGACTCTGCACAATAATCACCCTATGAATCAGACAAATGAGATAGTTGGCTGGCGTGAGTGGATCTCTTTGCCGGAGCTGGGGATCGACTGGGTCAAGGTGAAGGTGGATACCGGTGCCCGCACCTCGGCAATCCACGCCTTTGAGGTCGAGGAGTTTATGGAGTCAGGGGTAAAGATGGTGCGTTTCGCCATTCACCCGATGCAGGAGAGGGAGGATATCGTGCAGACCTGTGTCGCCCCGGTGGTGGATGAGCGCATGGTCAGCGACTCGGGTGGCCACCGGGAAAAACGCTATGTGATCCAGACGCCAGTGCGCCTGGGTCAGCATCAGTGGCCCATCGAAATCACCCTGACCAACCGTGATACGATGCTGTTTCGCATGCTGTTGGGGCGCACGGCGCTTGCCGGTAAATTCCTTGTGCAGGCAGACGCCTCCTACCTCTTTGGACAGCCGGTACTCGAGTAAACGGAGAATTTGATGAAGATTGCTATCCTTTCGCGCAACAAGAAACTCTACTCAACACGTCGCCTGGTGGAGGCGTGTGAGCAGCGCGGTCATGAGGTACGGGTCATCGACACCCTGCGTTGTTATATGAATATCACCTCAGAGAAGCCGGAGCTGCACTACCGGGGTGAGAATCTGCTCGATTTTGATGCGGTGATCCCGCGCATTGGTGCCTCGGTCACCTTTTACGGTACAGCAGTGTTGCGTCAGTTTGAGATGATGGGGGTCTATCCGGTAAACGAATCGGTGGCGATTAGTCGCTCCCGTGACAAGCTGCGCTCCCTGCAATTGCTCTCCCGTGACGGGGTGGGGATGCCGAAGACCGGTTTCGCCCACTCACCGGATGATGTGCAGGATTTGATCAAGATGGTCGGCGGGGCACCGCTGGTTATTAAACTGCTGGAGGGCACCCAGGGGATCGGGGTCGTTCTGGCTGAGACCAAGAAGGCCGCCGAGAGTGTGATTGAAGCCTTTATGGGGCTGAATGCCAATATCCTGGTGCAGGAGTTTATCAAAGAGGCCGGTGGTGCTGATATTCGCTGTTTCGTGGTTGATGGCAAGGTGGTGGCGGCGATGATGCGCCAGGGTGCTGAGGGGGAGTTTCGCTCCAACCTGCATCGTGGCGGTACCGCCACCCTGGTTAAACTCAGCCCCAAGGAGCGTGCCACCGCGGTCAAGGCGGCCAAGGTGATGGGGCTCGGTGTGGCGGGTGTTGATCTGCTACGCTCTGAGCGCGGTCCGTTGGTGATGGAGGTGAACTCCTCCCCTGGTCTGGAGGGAATCGAGGCGGCTACAGGTAAGGATGTGGCAGGCATGATCATAGAGTCCATAGAAAAGCACGCCAGGCCACACAGGACCCGCACCCGTGGTAAGGGCTAAGCATCGAGAACTGGTGATCGGCGGGGTCACCATCGAGCCGGGGAGTCGCCAGAGTATCGATCTCCCCGTCGCCAGACTCCATACCCACACCCCGCTGACGATGCCGGTGCAGGTCCTTCGTGGTCGACGTGATGGCCCCATCCTCTTTGTTAGCGCTGCGATCCATGGCGACGAGCTCAATGGGGTGGAGATCATCCGTCGCCTGTTGCAGCAGAAGAGTTTGAGCAAGCTGCGCGGTACCCTGATTGCGATCCCCATCGTCAACATCTACGGGGTGATCCACCACTCCCGCTACCTGCCTGACCGGCGCGATCTGAATCGCAGCTTTCCCGGATCGGAACGCGGCTCGCTTGCCAGCCGTCTGGCCTATCTGTTTATGAAGGAGATCGTGGCCAACTGCACCCATGGGATCGATATCCATACCGGCGCCCTGCATCGTGACAATCTGCCGCAGATACGCGCCAACCTGGAGCACGAGGAGACAGAGCGACTGACGCGAGCCTTTGGCACGCCGGTGATCCTGAACTCTGATCTGCGTGATGGCTCACTGCGCCAATCTGCTGCCGACTACGGGATCCCGATGCTGCTCTATGAGGCAGGGCAGGCATTGCGGTTTGATGAGCTGTCGATACGGGCCGGGGTACGCGGCATTATCAGCGTGATGCGTGAACTGGGCATGTTGAGTGCCAGCCGCTCCCGCTCCAGAGAGAAAATTGAGCCGTTGGTGGCGCGCTCCTCGCAATGGGTACGTGCTCCCGAGAGCGGGATCTTTCGCGCCTTTACCCCATTGGGGGCGAAGGTGAGTCGTGGCGACATTCTCGGGATGATTGATTCCCCCTATGGTGATAGCGAAATCGCGGTCGTCTCCAGCGCTAGCGGTCTGGTGATCGGGCGCACCAACCTGCCATTGATCAATGAGGGGGATGCGCTGTTCCATATCGCCCGTTTTCCCGGGGTGAAAGATGCGGCTGACAAGGTGGAGGAGTTCACCGAGGCGCACCTGCCTGCTGATGAGGAACAGGGGGCCTATGAAGACCCGCAAATACTTTAGTTTTTGCCAACGTTTTTGCGAAGAGCCTATTCACCATTCACCCGGATAAGTGTGTTAAATGCCTGACTACCTGATCAATATCCCCAACCCCAAACTCGTTGCGACATTAGCCTGCATCGTACTTTTTCTGGTTATACGTGTAGTTGGTGTACGGCTGATTAGAAGGCAGTCTACCGTTGTCAGTGAACAGCAGCGACGCTGGATTTCCCACACAAAAAATGGTGTCTTTGCACTGCTGTTACTTACCCTGATACTTATCTGGTGGCCAGAGTTGCGGCAGTTTGGTCTCTCCATTGCTGCGGTGGCCGTGGCCTTTGTGATCGCCTCAAAGGAGTTGTTTCTCTGTATCAGTGGCGCGGTGCTGCGTACGACAACAGGCGTCACTTCGATTGGTGACTGGATTGAGATTAGTGATATTCGGGGAGAGGTGATAGAGAAGAATATCCTCTCTACGGTGCTGCAGGAGGTTGAGTCAAAAGGTAATAGTTATGGTTATACGGGCAAGACCATTGTGCTGCCAAACAGCCTCTTCCTGAGCCATACGGTGATGAACATGAACTTCATGCGTCGCTTTGTCTTTCATTCGTTCTCCATCGTCACTCGGCCTAATCTGAATGTGTTTAAGGCAAAGTCGATTATTCTTGAGAACCTTGAGAAATATTGTGCTGAATTCAGGGAGCTGGGTACGCGTTATCACGCCTTCATCGTGCAGCTCTCCGGTATGGAGCTTCCTCCTCCGGCCCCCTCCGTTCGTATCACCACGACCGAGCTGGGTAAAAATGTCTTTACCGTTACCCTGTTTTGCCCCACGCAGCAGGCGGTTTGTATTGAACAGGAGATCACCAGTGACTTCTTTGCCTTTTACTATGAACAGACCGCACCCCTGAGTCGAGTGAATGACGACCATGATTAACAACAAAGGCACTCCTTGCGGTGAAGTCGAATGAGTGAAGAGCAAGTTACTGGCGAAATAGCCGGGGCCAACCGCCTGCTGGATACCATCATCGGCCATCTTAAGGCGGGTGATGACAGTGTCGTGGTGGATGAACTGGCGCTGTTACATTATGGTGAAATCGCCTCGCTTCTAGAGGCTTTGTCTCCGGAGTTAAGGCAGCGTTTGTGGGACCTGATCCCGGCGCAGATTGAGGGGGAGGTGTTATCCCACCTGCATGAGAAGGCCCAGGCCAGCATTCTCTTTAAAATGGATGATGAGGAGGTGGTTGCAGCCGCCACTGTAATGGAGGTGAATGCGCTCGCGCAGGTCATCGATAACCTGTCGGAAGACCTTACCGAGACGGTTCTGCAGTCGTTGGACGAAGACCACCGTCAGCGCCTTGAGGCCAGTATGGCCTTCACTGAGGGCACTGCCGGTCGCATCATGAACAGCGATGTCATCAGTGTACGGGCCGATGTCACCCTGGCTGTGGTACTGCGATATTTACGCCGTTTTCCTGCACTGCCACCCCATACCGACAACCTGATGGTGACGGATGAAGCGGGTCTCTATCTGGGCAGCGTTGCCATTGCCGACGCGATAACCGGTCAGCCCGATGTACGGGTCTCTGAGGTGATGCATAGCGATGCTGACTGGGTCACGGTTGATGCCAGTGAGCAGAAAATTGCACAGATGTTTGAACGCCGTGATCTTATCTCGCTGGCAGTGGTGGATGAGGGCGGCATGCTGTTAGGGCGCATTACGGTTGAGGATGCCATTCAGATCATCCGCTCCCAGGCCGATCACGCCCTGTTGGCCAGTGCGGGTTTAAAGGAGGAGGAAGATCTTTTTGCCCCGGTGGTACCCAGTGCCCTGCGCCGCGGCCTGTGGCTGGGGATCAATCTGGTTACGGTTTTTATGGCGGCCTGGGTGATCGGTCGTTTTGAAGAGGTGCTGGATAAGATTGTGGTGCTTGCTGTGCTGATGCCGGTGGTCTCGAGTATGGGAGGGATTGCCGGGAGTCAGACGCTTACCCTGACCATCCGCGGGATGACTCTGGGACAGGTGAGTAAAACCAACCTTCGCTGGCTCACCAATAAGGAGGTTCTGGTTGGGCTGTTGAATGGGGTGGTCTGGTCGCTGGTGGTTGGTATTGTGACCTTCGCCTGGTTCCAGCAGATGGGGATTGCGCTGATAATTGCTGCGGCGATGGTGCTTAATCTGTTTGTCGCCGCCCTCTCAGGGGTGTTGATCCCGGTGGTGCTGGAGCGCTTTGGTATCGACCCGGCTCTCTCCGGTGCGGTGGTGTTGACGACAGTTACCGACATTGTGGGCTTTCTGAGTTTTCTCGGACTGGCTACCTGGTTCCTGATCTAGTTTCCGCAATCGCCCTTTCTTCGCAGCGATGTCTGTACCGTAGCTTGAGGTGGCAGGTGCGAGTAGATGTGGCGGCTACCAGTTGCTGAACAAGGGGGCGGAGGCCGGGTAAGGAGACAAAAAAAAGCCCGAACAATTGTTCGGGCTTTTTTATAGGAGGGGGAGAGGCTCCCCCTTCTGGCTCAAGGCTTACTTATTCGCGTTACGCTCCTGAGTTTCCTTGATAACTGCTTCGGCAACGTTGTTCGGGCACGGAGCGTAGTGGTCGAACTCCATGGAGAACTGGCCACGACCGGAGGTCATGGTACGCAGGTCACCGATGTAACCGAACATCTCGCTCAGCGGGCACTGGGCCTTGATGCGAACACCAGTGGCGCCTGCATCCTGACCCTGGATCATGCCGCGACGACGGTTAAGGTCACCGATAACGTCACCCACGTGGTCATCGGGGGTGAAGACATCAACCTTCATGATCGGCTCCAGTAGCTGGGCACCGGCCTTGGGCATAGACTGACGGAAGGCGCCGCGTGCGGCGATTTCGTAGGCAACAGCCGAGGAGTCAACCGCGTGGAAGCCACCATCAGTCAGGTTAACGTGAACGTCCAGTACCGGGAAGCCGGCTAGAACACCTTCGCCCATCATAGAGCGGAAGCCCTTTTCGATAGCAGGCCAGAACTCACGAGGAACGTTACCACCGGTAACGGTCGACTCGAAGGTGAAGCCGGTGTTCTGCTCGCCGG
>JBFFJV010000032.1:0-13939 GCA_041555695.1 Thiohalomonadaceae bacterium
ATCTGTCGGTAATTAAGATGAGCAGAGCTAAATACCTGGTGCTTGCGGCCCTGCTTATTCCTTCGCTGCTCAGTTTTATGGCCGCTATTTACTATTCCGGCACAGCGCAACACGTCGCAGGAATTTTCAGTTCGCTTTCGCAGCTGGGTTATGAAGTTTCCGGCGGGGCGATTGAGTACCTGGGTGTGGACCTGCGCTCATCAATGGGGGAGGTGAAATCATACGCCACTATCGGGACGTTTCTGGCAATAGTGCCTACGCTGTCTCTTGCCGTTGTCGCTTACCTGCCAGTCAAGAAAAAACTCAAGATTATCACGGCAAATAAAATCAACATGATGTTGGTGCTGTCGAGCATTGCCGGCACGCTCGTACTTTTGTTTGTTGCTTACGATTGGGGCCGCTTCATATACATCCACCTGGTCTCTATTTTCCTGTTATCGCTACTCAAAGGTCATAACAATGAGAGTGAGGGAGACCTTGAACAGACCTTCCGCGTAAAAAAATCAGTGGTTATATTTCTAGTCTTATATTCTACAATATGGCAGCTGCACCACTATGACATATTCTCGATGATTACGCGCATTAATGCGATTAGCTCTGTGGTTTTGTTGGTGTTTTTCGCCAGATACAAACTGCAGGTAAAAGGGGGGGGGAATGCCCCCCTGTCTGATGCAGGACATGACGGCAAGTGATGATTTTCGAGAATATTGGGTGTTAACGGGGTAGATGTTACCCATTACCCGCTGCAACGATAGTTGACCCGGACAGACCTCAAGACAGAACAGCCCCGACAGTCTGTCGACGCTTATCTGTTACTTGAGGCGGCTGGTGTGTTAACGCTCTAGCAAACGTTCAGAAATGGTTTAACGTGATCCAGTGCGTGCTGCACGATTACCTGAACGACTCTGTCCGCCCGGGCGCCCCTTGGCTCCCTGGTAATGTTTGCTGTTGCCGTTTTTTGAGGCGTTTCCAGCAGGTTTTCTTCCCTTTGTCTGCTGTCGGCCACCACGGCCATTTTGAATGGGCTCAGCTTTGATAGTGGGGTCGGGTTTAAAACCATCGATGACCACCTGGGGAATTTCCCGCTTTATCAGGCGCTCGATGTCGTTGAGCAGTTTCAGCTCATCCACGCAGACCAGTGACATGGCCTCGCCTTCATTGCCCGCTCGTCCGGTACGGCCAATGCGGTGGACGTAATCTTCTGCCACGTTGGGCAGCTCGAAGTTGACCACGTGGGGCAACTGGTTGATGTCGAGTCCGCGCGCGGCGATATCGGTTGCCACCAATACACGTACCTTGCCGGATTTAAAATCGGCCAGCGCCCTGGTACGCGCACCCTGGCTTTTGTTGCCGTGGATCGCGGCGGCGGTGATGCCATCGGTGTTGAGCTGTTCGGCAAGACGATTACAACCGTGCTTGGTACGGTTGAATACCAGAACCTGCTTCCAGTTGTTCGAGCCGATCAGCAGGGAGAGCAGCTCACGCTTACGCCCCTTATCAACCGGGTGGACGACCTGTGAGACGCGCTCTGAGGCGGTGTTGTGGCGTGCCACCTCAACTAGTGCGGGAGAGTGGAGCAGGTCGTTGGTGAGGCGTTTGATCTCATCGGAGAAGGTCGCCGAGAAGAGCAGTGTCTGCTTCTGTTTGGGTAGCAGGGCGAGTACCTTGCGGATGTCGCGAATAAACCCCATGTCGAGCATGCGGTCGGCCTCATCGAGTACCAGAATCTCGACCTTGGAGAGGTCGATGGTACGCTGACTGACGTGGTCGAGCAGTCTGCCGGGGGTGGCTACCAGGATGTCGACGCCGCTGCGCAGTTTTTGAATTTGCGGGTTGATCTTCACGCCGCCAAAAATCACGGTGGAGCGAAGTGGCAGGTACTTACCATAGGTGACCACGCTTTCGCCCACCTGGGCGGCAAGCTCACGGGTTGGGGTAAGCACCAGGCAGCGGATGGGACGGCGCCCTTTACCGGGCTCGCCAGCAGCCATTAAACGGTGCAACAGTGGCAGTGTGAAACCGGCGGTTTTGCCGGTGCCGGTCTGCGCGCCACCCATAAGGTCGCGTCCTTCGAGGACCGGGGGGATTGCCTGAGTCTGGATCGGGGTAGGTTCGCTGTAGCCTTTTTCGGATACGGCACGGAGTATTTCGGCACGAAGGCCGAGGGATTCAAATGACATGCTGAGATGTTCTCCAGGGATCGGCCTACCCAATACAGTTAGTCTGGGACGGTCTAGGCGGAAACTTGCTAGTGTGCTTCGAGGCTGATCGGTAAGGATTACCACGATGGAAACAGGTGCAGACCGAGGTGCACCAGAGATTGAGGGCGTAGTATACCTGACAACGGCCTTAAAAGGCGGATAATTATAAGAGGGGTTGTGAGAACCCTGTTACTGCACCACGGGATGAGTGACGGCTCCACATGAGGAGTGAGGGCTTTATTCCAGGTACAGCTCTGCTTCGCTCCACCATTATGCCGTCAGAATCACGCTACGCGGTGGTGCCTTTCTGCCAATCACTGAATGCATGCAGCATGTTTTGTATCCCCTCCTTTACGGCCATAAATGCAGCACCCTTCTTGCCGGTGTGTTCATCCATATAGAGTTTGCGGTTGATTTCGACCATTATCGAGACCACACGGGGCTCCGTTTGGTAATAAGTCATAGGGACAAGGGAACCGGCGAACGGGCTGTTGATAGAGCATGTGAAGCCAAGTTCAATGCATTTTTTCCTTGCCAGTTCGCTTAGCGTAGAAGGGGTGTGATAGGCGTCTGTACCGATGCAGATCTCCGGTCGTGGAACGGACTGGTCGGCATTGCATGGCAGGGGTTTGTCGGGAAAGCTGTGGCAGTCAATAATTAAGGCCTGGCCATATTGTTGCAGCTCTTTTTCCACTGCCGCGCGGAGGGACTCATGGTGCTGGTTGTAGTACTCCTCCAGGCTCTTCCTCTCATGGTCGGTGAGTACGCGCTTCAACTGCTCACCATGGGCGGTAGACTGATATATCATCCCCATCCCTTTTCGGCTCATCGGTTCCTGGCTGTCGTCGGAGAACCGTTCTACGTCGACGAGTAGTCGTGATAGCGGGAATTGGACCACGAAAGCATCAGGGTGGCGATACAGCTCATCGGTGAACCAGTCGGTCATTAACCGGACTTCATTGGAGAGTTGTTCATCAGATAGAACAATCGGCTCCCTGAGCTCGTCAGGAATGGATGTGGATGAGTGGGGGATATGCAGGATCATGAATTCCAGGATTGGCAGTTAAAGTGAGAAAAGAGTGTTGTCGTGGCATCGCTGTGACGCAGGTTGGTGATTATACCTGATGGTTAGATGGCGTGAGGGCGCTCCTTACCTTCCGCAGGGTAGCGTCCATTTGACGGTTATGATATTGAGCGGCGGTTTATTTCTTTGTTAGCAAGTAGCATCCCCATCGATGTCACAACTGTTAGCGTATCTCCTCAATGCTCTGGGTGCGCAGATAGACCTTGGGGGTAATTAGCGCATATCCCTGTTGCTGCCAGTGCACCAGTTCGGCAAAGGCTGAGGGGACGACCTCGATAAACTCGTAAAAGTCTTCGGTCTTATAGTCGTAATCTCTTGCGGCAAAGCTGCATACTTTGAACTCGACCCCGAGTGAGGCGTAGTAGCGCATGCGCTCAACGATCTCCTGGTATTGCTCGTAGTTTTTTTTCGCGACGGTGACGATCTCGGCGCCATGGATCACCACCTTCACCTGCAGTGACTCGGGGTCAAAGCTATAGGGTGGTGAGGTGAGTGGTTTGTACAGTGCTCGTACCCAGTGGAAGGCGGTGCTCATTTTTGCCGGGTTATCGAGGTAGAAGTCGTAGACAACTTTGGCCTCCTGGTAAGGGGGCTCAATATATTGAGCGGACTCTGCCGCAACGGCCTGTCCGCCCCACAGGAATAACAGCGTAAGTACTAAACTTTTCATGGTCTTTCCCCGCTAGCTGGTAGAGGTACCCGAGTATAGTTCCCGGCCTGTTGGCATGCCATGTCAGAAGGCTGAAAATAAAGCCATGAGTGCCCCTGAACCATGATTGCAGATGCTGCCTACGGCGATATCAGTAAATGACTACAGTCCGGCAGCCGTTAGCGATTGTAAAACCGCAGTAAAAGACTATGGTTGACTCACGGCGTGGTTAGAGAACTGCGTGAAGGCGTCTGGCAAGGTAGCCACTATCGGCGCAGGCAAGTTGAGGAGGACGTAATTATGCGTAACCTAACACTCTTTCTGATGCCCTTATTCCTCTCGGTAAATAGTTATGGCGGTGAATCTGCTGCGGTTAAGATCGATCGTGCGAAAAGCGCAGCACACACCGGGCTGAGCCATAGCGCCTCGGTAATGGATGTTGATGGGAGGAAATTAACGAAGGGCACGAACGGATGGACATGTATGCCCGGTATCGGACCCGGGGATAACCATCCAATGTGTAACGATGCGGTGTGGGCAAAGTTGATGCAGGCGGCAGCTTCTGGCGCCGACTTTCAAACCGACCGTATCGGTATTTCATACATGCTGCAGGGTGATGCGAATGTAAGTAATTCTAACCCTGCAGCCACAGATCCGAAGAACGGTGATGTATGGGTTCAGGAGGGTCCACACATCATGATTGTGGCACCGAAGGAAGCGATGAAAGGGATGTCGGATGACCCCTATAACGGTGGTCCCTACGTGATGTGGCGAGACACGCCATATGCCCACATTATGGTGCCTATTCGAAGCAGTGAGTGAGCGGTAGCATCAGCCAGGCGATGACTGCTGCGGTTTACTCTACAGACAGGGATGTCGCAATCAGGGATAGCGCGAGCCTGTTCAGCACGATGATCACCCGGCACGAAGCCGCTTTACTTTAGCGGCAATCTTTTTTCTGATTTTTTCATACGCTAGCGGTGGGCCATAGGAGAGCCGCTTGCCGTTGATAAAGATGCCATCGACAATTCCCCACTCCTCAAACACCTCCGGTTTAGAGGTGTTGATGCTTGTAAAGACCACCTTATCGCCAAACTCGGCGCAGGCCCGCCTGGTTCGCTCAAATACCATGTTTTGCGCAGGACACCAGCCGTTGATAAATGCGGTGACGTTGACCTTTCCCGGTGTGGTTGGAACCTTCTTTTTCTGTTTTATCCATTGTGGTGGCTCGGCATCCCCGGTAAATGGTTTCCATACCAACAGGCTGATGAAGTCCCGCTCCGCCTTTTTGTAGCCGTGCTTTTTAAACCATGAGGCCTTCATCCAGAACGGTAGTGCCAGTCCCCAGGCCGCCATGCCTGTGGCCCCCCGCTGTTGAGCATCCCGCTCCGCGGCGTCAAGTAAGGCACGACCGATACCCCGTCCCTGACGCTCACCGATACCCTCCTTATAACCATGCACCCAGATACAGAGGATGAAAAATAGTCCCTTGCCGGCAACAAACGACTCTTCGATGGGAAGGTACTGGATCATACCGGCCACCTCGTTGTCATTATCGAGATAGAGCTTTACCCTCAAACCCCGCCCCTGATACTGGTGAAGCCAGCACGCCTTATGGTTACCGGCCTCGGCTATTTCGCCTGACGCATCTTCCAGGCAATTAAAATAGGTAGCGTGATGTTCTGGCTGCAGATCGACGATGTTCATGAGCTTATAGTAGACGAGAGTCTCGCGGTTTATCCAACCCGTCCCGGTCTGATATATTAGTACGAATCTTAACTCACCCCGGGAACTGACTGATGGCGACAATGCCGAACTCTCTGCGCGACTGGAACAGTGAACTGTTTGAACAGACCCTTAAGGTCGAAATGGAGGGCTTCAGAAAGGACGTGTTACCGCTGGCCGAGGTGATCGGTGAGGGCAATACGGTTTACGATAATGACCTGGGGGTAACGGTTATCGATGTGGCTGATGATGAGCGATTCATCGAGGCCAAGGTGGGAGTCTTTTTTGCCGAAATTGTCTCCTGTTGTAGCTGTGGTGAGAGCGACCCTGTCGATGAGGCCTATTGTGAGATGAAGGTGAAAATTGACAAGTCCACCGCAGAGGCTGAGTTTTCGGTAATTCCCGGTTAAATGCGATATGCATAACAGGAAATAGAGCCAGATAGATGGTAAATGTTAGTCTATTGATGGGGGCGGGCACTACGGCCTCATTCTTCCCTCACCCCCTGGAGTTGTCTTTCTAAGAGAGGGGGAAAGGCATATCGGTCGCGATTACTGATCGAAGAACTCAGCCGAGTGTCTGACCTCGTGAGCCATCTTCTCCAGCCTGCCTGCCGTGATCTCCATATAGTCGACCAGGGCCGCATCAATTCCGGCCTCAATGAGTAGCGATAATTCGTCATAGTGCTCATCATTGAGTGAGTGGCCTGCGTTTTCTACCAGTTCACGAAAACGACTGGTGATCTCCTGAGCGTGTTTGCTGCGATGCATTATTTTTTATCCTTGCTGGGTTTAGGTGCCTTATCCAGAAAGTGCTCACCCTTCTCATAGATGTGGGCGGCGGAACCGACAATGAGTGAATCCGGGGCAACGGCAACCTCAGTGTTCTTATTCGGATAGTCGAGATTGTGCAGGATGTGGCGCATCGCATTAATGCGAGCCCGTTTCTTGCAATCCGACTTGACCACGGTCCATGGTGCATCGGCGGTATCGGTATAGAAGAACATCGCCTCTTTGGCCTCGGTGTAGTCACTCCACTTATCGAGTGATGCCAGATCGATGGGGCTCAACTTCCACTGCTTGAGAGGGTCGTGGCGGCGTTGCTGGAAGCGTCGGAACTGCTCATTACGGCTTACCGAGAACCAGAGCTTAAAAAACTTGATGCCGCTTCTTACCAGCATGCGCTCCAGTTCCGGTGCCTGACGCATGAACTCAAGGTAGTCACCGGGTTTGCAGAAGTTCATCACCCGCTCGACCCCGGCTCGGTTGTACCATGAGCGGTCAAACAGCACGATCTCACCGTTGGATGGGAGGTGTTTAACGTAGCGCTGAAAGTACCACTGCCCCTGCTCTTCCTGACTGGGCTTCTCCAGCGCCACCACACGTGCACCGCGCGGGTTCATGTGTTCCATCATCCGTTTGATCGTGCCACCCTTGCCCGCGGCATCACGCCCCTCAAACAGTATGACGATACGCTGGCCGGTCTCCTTTACCCACCCCTGCATTTTGAGCATCTCGATCTGAAGCTCGGTCTTAAGTGCCTCATACTCGTCACGGTTCATTTTGCTGTCATAGGGGTAGTTGGCGTCTGAGAATATCTTGCGTTTGCCAAGGTTTTCGACCAGTTTTGGTTTGGCTAGAGTCTGATCTTTACGGTCTGCTGAAACCTTGGGCATGCTGAAATTGGCGTCACTACTCACTTTTCGTCTCCAGAACGTTAAATGTATCCTTTAATTATAGTCATGGATTGGGCGGGTGCCTTCGCAGCGACTGTTATATCTATGTAAACTATAGAAATTCTCAATTAAATGCCATAAACATGATAACCAAGATACTCTTCACTGCGGTCGTTATCCTTGCCGCGCTCACCTTTATCCGGCACCAGAATAGCCATAGCCGTCAGCAGGCCCTGGCCCAAGAGGCGCAGCAGGCCGCAGCTGAGCGCCGTACTGCGATGTTTATCGCTATTGCGTTGGTGGCTCTCACTCTGGCGATCTCTACGGGGATCTACTACTGGCACTGGCAGGAGGAGCACCGCATCTTTAGTGTTCAGGTGATTAACAGCCATAGCGGGGCAGTGCAGAGCTACGATGTCTATCAGTCTGATATTGATGGCCGTAGCTTTCGTACTATCGAGGGGCGCCTGATTAACCTTTCTGACAGCGAGCGGATGGAGGTGCAGGAGAAGACGGGGAGGTGAGAACAGGGGGCTCAGCAGCACTACCACCGGTGTACGCCGCAAGGGGCATTGAGTGAAAAATCGCAGTGATGGTGAGCGGGAGCGTTGCCGTGGCTGTGCGCTTAATGATGAGCGCACAGCTAACAGGCTGCTACAGAGGTGCCGTGATACCGCAACAGCAGTGTTGAGTACGGCGAAGCGATAGCGAGTGAGGGTTAATCCGCTAAATGGCCGTGGCTGGAGATAATGGCATCCAGTAAGTGCTGCAGGGTCTCCATCTCCTGATCGCGAATGGGTCGTGCCAGCTGTTCAAGTTGCATGGCCAGTGCCTCGTCATTAAGCACCACCCTGGCGTGGCGCTTTAAGGCGACCACTGCATCGTCGAGTTCTATGCCCGCACCGGGCCCAGGGGTCTTGAGGAAATTATTGGCGCACTGGGTAAATGTGTCGAACGGATTCTTCTGGTTGAGTAGTGACATGGCTGCCTCACAAGGGGTTCAGAAAACAGATTGGTGCCTAGGATATAAGTCAGTCAGGGGACATTTCAAGCCCTGGTTTACGGCCTGGATATCGACCTGACGGATTGGCGTAATGGCATGCTGACTTCTATCCTGATAAGGGAGGAGAGGGGGAGTTAAATCAGGTCGTTACGATGCCTATGCCAATACAACAACAACCAGCAAACAAGCTCCCCACGTGGAGCACCGCCCTGTTATTCATGGTGATGGTACTGCTGCTCTATGCGGTGTTCATGCTGCCGGAGTATGCGGGTGAGCGGCGCTATAAGATCCCCTACAGCCAGTTCAAGCAGCTGGTGTCTCACGGCCAGGTGGAGGAGGTGCGTCTTAGCGGTCACCTTGCCGATGGTCGTCTGAACAGCAAAATGCCACTTGGCCCAACGGGGCAGATATCGAGCCTGTTCGTGACCCGTCTGCCGGTCATTGATGATGCGGCCCTGCTGCCGCTGCTGGAGGAGAGGGGGGTGACCCTGCACGTGCTCCGGGAGAAGGAGGAGGGCGCGTGGACTGCGATGCTGGTGATGTTACTGCCCTGGCTGGTGTTTCTCGGTCTGATGTACTGGTTGATGCAACGCACCTATAATCGCATGAGCGGCGGTTTTGGCGGGCCGGGTGGTGGTGAGCTGCAGCGGTTTTTACGCACCCCGACCAGGGAGGCGACGATACCGGATGTGACCTTTGCCGATGTGGCCGGTCAGGAGAATGCCAAGCGCGATGTGCAGGAGCTGGTCGACTTCCTGAAGAACCCTGAGCGCTATCTTAAACTGGGAGCGGAGGTGCCGCGCGGGGTGCTGCTCATGGGCGCGCCGGGTACCGGCAAGACCCTGCTGGCAAGGGCGCTGGCCGGTGAGGCCGGTGTCCCTTTCTACTCAATCTCCGGCTCTGAGTTTATCGAGATCTACGTGGGGGTGGGTGCCTCCAGGGTCAGGCATCTGTTCAAGGCTGCGCGGGAGAATGCCCCCAGTATTATCTTTGTCGATGAGCTCGATAGCGTGGGCCGCACCCGCGGCACCGGGCTGGGCGGTGGTCATGATGAACGTGAGCAGACCCTGAACCAGATCCTCGCTGAGCTGGACGGTTTTGAGGGGCATGAGGCGGTGATCGTGCTGGCGGCGACCAACCGCCCCGATGTGCTCGATCCGGCTCTGCTGCGCCCGGGCCGTTTTGACCGCCATGTGATGCTGGACCTGCCCGATATGAAAGACCGTGCCGCTGTCATGCAGGTGCATCTACGTAAGGTGACGGTGGCCGGTGATGTGGACCTGGAGGAGCTGGCGGCGGGGACCCCCGGGTTCTCCGGTGCCGATTTGAAAAACCTGATCAACGAGGCGGCGATGCTGGCGGCTCGGGAGCGGGAGGAGAAGGTGCACGGACGCCACTTTGAGGAGGCGCGCGATAAGCTGCTGCTGGGTAGCGTACGTACCCTGGCGATTCAGCCTGAGGAGCGCCATCGCCTGGCAGTCCATGAGGCGGGGCATACACTGGTCGCCTATTTCCTGCCCCACGCTGACCCGCTCTACAAGGTGACCATTATCCCGCGTGGTCACTCACTGGGGGGAACGCAGCAGCTCCCGGAGGAGGAGCGTCACACCCTGCCCGAAGAGTACCTGCATGAGCGACTGGCGGTGATCCTTGGCGGACGCTGCGCAGAGAAGCAGCTTCTCTTGAGCGTGAGTTCCGGTGCCGATGATGACATCAACAAGGCCACCGCACTGGCCCGTGCCATGGTTGCACGCTGGGGCATGTCTGAGGAGGTTGGACCGGTCGACCTGCGTGACAGTGAGGAGCACCCCTTTTTGGGGCGGGAAATGGCGCAGCCACGGCGCTTCTCTGAGAACTCCGCCAAAGAGGTCGACATGGCGGTACGCAAGCTACTGCTGCAGGCGGAGGCGTTGGCCATCAAGGTGATTGGTGATCATAGGGACGGTCTGAGGGAGCTGGTTGAGCTGCTGGAGGCAAAGGAGACCCTGCATCGCGAACAGGTCGAGCAGTGCCTGGGAAAACGTCCTCCCGCGCTGGAAGAGGTAAAGGGGGCTGCCGGTGGTACAAATTGAGGGCTCAACGGGCACTCCTGCAAGGGCGCCCGGCCGGAAAAGATAATTCAACCAAGGGGAAGATAATGTCTGAACGTATTCATGCAACACAGGTTGGTGCACCGGATCCTGAGTTACGTAATTCACCCATTCTCGATGAGAGCGCGGATAATGAGGAGACCGGTGCTGAGCGCGATAGCGTTGAATTTGCACAGTGCCAGTTCAACGACATCGATTACGCTGATGGCAGTGAGGTCTGTAGCGGGGATGAACTGCTGCAGTGCTCGCGTGGCACATGGCTGCGCAGCGGCAGCTGTGATCCGGAGAATCTCTGATTTTACCGTGGGCCCGCGGGTAGAAACGGTGATCCCCCGTTCTACCGGCTGCTCATATTGCTACTTCTTCACACCCGCCTCTCCACGCTACAATGGCCACTTCATTTGAAAGCTGATTGAGGCGTGATGCCATCGTATGTCTATCGATACCCTGATCCTGGTACTGCTGTTAGCGGTGCTGCTGGCGCAGTTGTTACTGCTCTACCGTTCGCTTTCTGCTGAGAAACAGCAACAGGCAATGAAGAGGCAACTGCAGCAGGCGGTGCAGGGTGAGGTGCGCGGGCTGTTCAACCAGCTGGAGTCGTACCAGTTTCTGCGCGATCGCCTCAACCTGCGCAAAGGGATGCCCTATACGCGGGACTGGTCTGCCAGTCCCGACTTTCTCAAGCTCATCGTTGAACACTGTCTGGATCACAAACCCAAAGCCGTGATGGAGTGCAGCAGCGGCCTGACCACCGTGGTGCTGGCGCGCTGCTGCGAGATGAACGGTGAGGGAACGGTGTGCAGTCTGGAGAATGGCGCAGAGTATGCGGCAAAGAGCCGCGAGCATTTACAGCGTTACGCACTGGGGTCGCTGGCCACCGTGATTGATGCTCCACTACAGAAACACCTGGTGAACGGGACGGAGTATGAGTGGTATGACACAGCCGCTATCCCCGATCACAGTATTGATATGCTGGTGATCGACGGGCCACCCGGATTTATTCAAAGGCACTCACGCTATCCCGCTCTGCCGCTACTGTTCGACAAGCTGGCCGATGGCTGTATGGTCTTTATGGATGATGCTGCTCGAGCGGATGAAAAAGAGATCGTGCAGATGTGGCAGACGCAGTATCCGCGACTGGAACACCGTTATATCAATACCGAGCGAGGTTGTTCCGTCCTGTGTATCCACAGGTAAATTTTCACGTTAACTGACATCATAGGGAAGGAGTGCAACGATCGGTTTATCGATGAGGGTGTTATGAGTCTTTGATGACCTTCTCATCGGTACTATCCAGCAGCGGCGCGGCATCGAGATCGGTGGCGTTCATCATATCGGATACCCGTTGCAGAGAAGAGAGAATTAACGACTGCTCCCAGTCCTCCAGTTGATTGAAAGCACGGATAAATGACTCCTGCATCAAAGTCGGTGCATTCCCCAGAGCCCTGCCCCCCTCTTCTGTCAGAGAAACCAGCACCTTGCGCTTGTCGTGGGTACTGCGCTCACGCTTGAGCATCCCCTTACGTTCCAGCCGGTCGATAATGGAGGTGACCGTCGCCTGGCTCAAACTCACCTCACGGGCTATCACGCCTGATGTCACCTCACCCTGCGTGCCGATGAGCTGCATTACTAATAACTGCGGACCAGTTAGCCCTGACACCCGCTCTAATTTCTTAGAGTGCAAATCAATTGCGCGGATGATCTGGCGTAACGAAATCAGTACCTGATCGTATGTTTCCATCAAAGAAAGCCTGTCATTATCACTGTTAACAAATGTGTTAACCAACTCTTGAGCCTTAAAATGCCACTTTTTTACTGCCTGAACCACATTTGCCCCCAAATATTTACTGTGCTAAAGTTTAGGCCACTAAGTAACGGCAAGCAAACGGAGAACAATGTCTAGTTCGTCAGATGAAATCCACATACGGAAACCCCGCGCCAGTGATGGCTACGAAATTCACCAGTTAATCGCCAATAGCCCTCCCCTCGATCTGAATTCGGTCTACAGCTACTACCTGCTCAGCGGGCATTTTCGCGATAGTTGTGTGGTTGCCGAGATGCAGGGGAAGGTCGTCGGCTTCCTCTCTGCCTACCTTCCACCACAAGAACCGCAGACCCTGTTTGTCTGGCAGGTGGTGGTAAACCGTGCACTGCGTGGCAAGAGAGTCGCCTGGCGCATGCTTGAGTCGCTATTACAGCGCTTTGAGCGTGGTGCGTTGACTCAGGTAGAGGCCACGGTAAATCCCAGCAACAGCGCTTCGCGTGGACTGTTCGAACGCCTTGCCAGCGCGCAGGGGACCACGCTGGAGGAGGATACCTTTCTTGAGGCGGCCGCCTTTGGTCCCGGCGGCGGGCATGAGAGTGAGATCCTGTTACGGGTTCCGCTCGATACACAGAATTCATAGATTTAAGGAGAGTTATAATGCGTATTTTTGAAGAGATGGAGTCCGAGGTTCGCGGTTATGTTCGCGCCTTTCCGGCGGTATTCGATAAGGCTCAGGGGGCCTTTCTCTATGACGAGCAGGGCAATGAGTTTATCGACTTCTTTGCCGGTGCCGGTACCCTCAACTACGGTCACAATAACCCGCTGATCAGCGAGGCGCTGATCGCATACCTGCAACATGGCGGCATTGTCCATGGACTGGACAAGGCCACCGTGGCGAAGAAGAATTTCCTGCAGAAATTTCGCGACACCATCCTGTCCCCGCGCAACCTGGAGTACAAAATCCAGTTTACCGGCCCCACCGGCACCAATGCGGTGGAGACCGCGTTGAAACTGGCGCGCATGGTCAAGCGTCGCTCCAATATCATCGCCTTCACCAACGGCTATCACGGCCTGACCATGGGGGCGCTGGCGGTTACCGGTAACGATTTCTACCGCGATGAATCCTACGGTGCGCGTAACAATGCCGACTCGGTCCCCTTCGACGGTTACTTCGGCCCCGATGTGAACACCATCGACTATCTGCGCAAGTTCCTTGACGATGCCTCCAGTGGCATCGACCTGCCAGCGGCGATCATCGTTGAAACGGTACAGGGCGAGGGCGGTATCAATGTTGCCAGTGCCGAGTGGCTACGTCAGCTGGAGCAGCTGTGTCGGGATTACGACATCCTGCTGATCATTGACGATATCCAGATGGGCAATGGTCGCACCGGTACCTTCTTCAGTTTTGAGGAGGCGGGTATTAAGCCGGACATGGTGACCGTATCCAAGTCAATTGGTGGAGGTTTGCCGATGGCACTGCTGTTGATGCGCCCGGAGCTAGATCAATGGAAACCGGGTGAACACACCGGTACCTTCCGTGGTAACAACCTTGCCTTTATCGCTGCCACCCAGGCGCTAAGTTACTGGGATAACGAGGACTTTGCCGAGTCGATCAAGTACAAGGGGGCGATCATGAAAGAGGAACTTTCAAAGATCGTCGACAAGTACAAAGGTGAGCTCGACATTGAGCTGCGCGGTCGCGGTATGGTCTGGGGTCTGGATATCGACCGCCCCGGCTTTGCTGGTG
>JBFFJV010000033.1:0-13719 GCA_041555695.1 Thiohalomonadaceae bacterium
CGCACCGGATTGGGAAAATGGGAGAGGAAGGCCATGGTCAACATATTGGGAGAGGCAAAGGCACAAACGCGAGCGAAGCCCCCCTCCAGATCATCCATTGAGCCAAGGCTGGACTCCTTGTTAGCGGCCACCACAATGCGAATAGTACCGGGGAAACGGACAATAGGAGTATGATCCATATTGACCATGCGCCAACCTGTGAGGTGGGGCCCATCGAAGAGCATGTCATACTTACCCAGGCGCATGCGTACCGAATATTCGATGAAATTGGCTGCCGGATCGATAACAAATTTCTTGCCGGTGACCTGAGAAAGATAATTCATCAATGGCGTATAGAGCTTGATGGTCTCATCTTTAGAGTGCGTTGGTGCCGTGGAGAAGACGATGGTATCGTCATCAGCCGCCTGGACAGCAGTAATGAACAGTAACAGTAGCGCAATTATCGAACGTATACAGAATTGCATACAGACCCCCTTTTTTCTCGATATTGTGATGGTGTTCCATGCAAATCCATTGCATATCAATTGATAGTCAGATTGCCTTGTTCCCTTTACTATGGCAAGCAACAGAAAATTATTAACAAATTCTAATATGCTTTTAACGCGTCACGAACACCAGTGACACCACAAGGCTGAAGATGATGTAAACTTTTCATCTCACAACACTCAAGACATCACATGACAAAGCGACTCCTTCTGCTCTGCTGCCTGTTTGCCCTTCACGGCTGCGACAGCCCACCGGCCAGCGGCGCCAAAACACCCCGCAGTCAACCTGCGGTGGTAGTGGAAACGACATTGGCGCAACGCCACAATGTGGCCCGTACCATTGTGCGCAATGGCAGCCTGCGCGCCCATCGCGAAGTGCGCCTCTCGTTACAACAGGAGGGGGTACTGCTCGAATTGCCCTATCATGAGGGTGATCGGGTTGAACAGGGTAGCTTGCTGGCACAACTCGACGATACTCTACTGCGGGCACAGCTCAAAAAGAGCCAGGCACAGCGCCAGCAGGCCGAACAGGATCTGAATCGTCTCCAACGCCTGCAGAGTAATCGCGTGGTGGCCGAAGATGAGCTGGCCCGTGCCGTCACCGCGCTGAATGTGGCCCGTGCCGAAGAAGAGGAGTTTCGTTTGCGCCTGCAGCAGGCACGCATCCTCGCCCCCTTCGACGGCATTATTAGCGAGCGACTCGCCGAGCCGGGGGACGCTCTGTCACCCTTCAGCCATGTACTGACCCTCATCGATACCCGCCGCCTTACCACAACGTTACGACTCTCTGAGATGGTGCTGCCTGGACTGCGTATTGGGGACGAGGTTTCACTCACTATTGATGCGCTAGGGCAACAGAGTTTCAGCGGTATCCTCCAGCGCATTCACCCGCAGGTTGATGAGGCAAGCCGTCAGGGCACCATCGAGGTGCTACTCAATCCCCCCCCCGTCGGCGCACTGCCGGGCCAGTTGTGCCGGGTGCAGCTGCAACTGCGCAGCAACGATCGCCTGCTGGTCCCCTACAACGCGCTACGGCGCGATACCCGCGGCGAGTTCCTGTTTGTGGTCAATGGTGAGAACAGGATCGAGCGGCGCAGCGTCATCAGTGGCCTTCACTTTGAAGAGATGGTGGAACTGCTCGACGGTCTGAGCACCGGCGAGCGAATTGTTACCCGTGGCTTCCTTGGGCTGGGTGAGGGCAGCACGGTAACACTGGCGGAAGACAACACCAAGCCATGAGCCTGCGTCCGACACTGCACGGTGGCGGTCTTGCCGCCTGGTCTATCCGCCACCCTATCGGCATCACGATGATCGCCCTGGCGGCGGTGGTCCTGGGGCTCTTCGCCATGGGACGCCTGTCGGTCGACCTGCTCCCCCACCTCATCTACCCGGAGGTGCGGGTACGCATCCTTGACCCCGGCGTGCCCGCCGGGATCATGGAAGACCGGGTAACACGCCAGCTGGAGGAGCAACTGGCGATCACCGAGGGGGCGATCTCGATACAGTCTCGCAGCAGCGAAGGGGGCAGCAGTGTCGACCTCAGCTTTGCCTACGGTCACGACATTGATCTGGCGCTACGTGATGCCAGTACCCGGCTCGACCGGGCCAAACGCTTTCTCCCGGACACAATCGAACCGCCGGTGATCTATAAACGTGATCCCTCACAGATCCCGGTAGCCGAATTTGTTATCAGTGCCGATGAAATGGAACCGGTGAAACTGCGCGACTGGGTCGATTACGACTTCTCCAGGCAGTTTCTCAACCTGCCGGGGGTGGCTGCCGTCGAGGTGGGCGGTGGGGTCTTGCGTGAGATCCTGATCGAGCCGGATCAGCAGCGACTTGCCGCGCTGGGGCTCAAACTGGATGAGCTCATAGAGATGCTCCGCCGCGCCAATCAGGAGCTACCCGCCGGGCGCCTTACCACCGCTCAGCGCGAACTCAATAGCCGCACCTCGGCACGCTTTGAGAGCATTGATGACATTCGCAGCTTTACGGTGCTGCTGCCCGACGGCGGCACCGTGGCACTGGAGGAGCTGGCGCGCATCAGTGACGGCCACAGTGATGAGCGCATCAAGGTAAGACTGGACGGCATCCCCGGGGTAAAGATCTCACTACAGAAACAACCCAGTGCCAATACCGTGGAGGTGGTCGATGCGGTCAAACAGCGTTTTGCCCAACTGCAGCAGCAAAACCTGATCCCTTCAGGCATCACTATCCGCACCGTCTCCGATCAATCAATCTATGTGCGCAACGCGCTGAACAATGCCACCCTGGCGGCCCTCAGCGGAACCGTGCTGGCAATGCTGGTGGTGTTTCTGTTCCTCGGCGACCTGCGTCGTACCCTGATTATCGGCAGCGCCATTCCGCTCGCGGTGATGGTCACCTTCGCCATGATGGGACTCGGTGGGCTCACCTTCAACATCATGACCCTGGGAGGGCTGGCCCTGGGAGTCGGCATGCTGGTAGACAATACCATCGTAATGCTGGAGAACATCCAGCGTCATCAGAAAAGCGGGGAGGCGCGGGCCGAGGCCGGTGCCGAGGCGGCACGCGAGATCAACAGCGCCATCGTCGCCGCGACAACGACTAACCTTGCGGCGATCCTCCCCTTCCTGTTTATCGGCGGTCTGGTCGGCCTGCTGTTTCGCGAGCTGATCTTTACCATCTCCGCCGCCATTCTCGCCTCGATGATGGTCGCCCTCACCCTCGTTCCCGCCTGGGCGGTACAGCTAAGGCTCGGCACAGAGACACTGCTCAGTCGTAGCATGGATCGCGTTATCGCCCTGCTACAAACCGGCTACAGTGCACTGCTCGCACAGCTATTGCATTATCGCCTGGCGCAACTTCTGCTGGTCGGTGCACTACTCGCCGGGCTCTATTTCAGCGTGATGCAGTTCACCTCCGCCCGCGAAACCTTCCTTCCCACCATGGATAGCGGTGAGGTCAGCATCAGTCTCTCTACCGAGCCGGGCACCCCACTGAGTGAAATGGACAGCTATGTACGTCGCATCGAGCAGCTACTGCAGGCACAGCCGGAGGTGGAGAGCGTCTTCAGCATCGTCGGTGGTTTTATCTTCGGGCGCACCGAACGTGAGAGTGCCAACCGCAGCTCCCTTACCGTGCAACTGACACCCCGCGAGGAGCGCACCCTCAGCAGCGCGGAGTGGATAGCCCGTATGCAGAAGCGTATTAACGCGGAACAGATTGTCGGCTTAACGGTCCGTATGCGCAGCCGTGGTATTCGCGGCATTCGTATGGGTGGTGGCGATGATGACATCAGTCTGCGCCTGCAGGGACCCGA
This sequence comes from Thiohalomonadaceae bacterium, assembly GCA_041555695.1. GTDB lineage: Bacteria > Pseudomonadota > Gammaproteobacteria > Thiohalomonadales > Thiohalomonadaceae > JAPHSX01. The sequence goes on from JBFFJV010000033.1 coordinate 3,787, forward strand.
ACTGGAGGTGCTGCAGCAGCTGGGCGACAAGCTGCTTGAGCATCTGCACGGCACACCCGGGCTACGCAATCTGCAGCACTCGGCAGAGGAGTTGCGGCAGGAGCTGAGCATTCGCATCGACCGTCGCCGCGCCGCCACTCTCGGGGTGGATGCCCATACTCTGGGGCGCACCCTTCGTCTGGCCCTGGCGGGAGAGAGGGTTAGCGACTACCTGGAAGGGGATAGAGCCTACGATATCCGACTGCACCTCCCCTACTACGAGGCCAACTCTCCCGCCGCGCTTGAGCAGCTAATCCTGCACAATAACGACGGCCAGGCGCTACGTCTGGCTGAGATGGCTAAGGTGACGCTGATTGCCGCCCCGGCTGAGATCCGCCGTGACCGGCAGCGACGTATCGTTGAGGTAAGTGCCTCGCTCAATGGCAAATTGAGTTTCGGCGAAGTCCACCATGCCATCCGCCAGCGCACCGGCTCCTTCGAGTTGCCTCAGGGCTACACCCTGTATGACGGTGGTGAGTACGACACACTGCAACAGGGTAAACGTACCAGCCAGTTACTGCTTGGACTGGCGTTATTTCTGGTGTTTGTAGTGATGGCGGTGCAATACGAGTCGCTACGCAATCCACTGGTGATCCTGCTGGGTGTACCGTTTGCCGCGGTCGGGGTTGGACTCGGCCTGAGCATCCATGCGCTACCACTCTCCATGCCGGTGTGGCTGGGGATGATCATGCTGGCCGGCATTGTCGTTAACAACGCCATTATTCTGGTGGAGTACTTCGACATGGCGCGTAACTCGGGCCTGAGCCTGGATGAGGCGGTACTTGAAGGTGCGCGCTTACGCTTACGCCCCATCCTGATGACCACACTCACCACTGTTTGCGGCATGCTGCCGCTGGCGCTGGGCTGGGGCGAGGGGGCCGAGATGCTGCAGCCGCTGGCAATGAGCCTGATCTACGGGCTCAGCATGTCACTACTGGTTACCCTGCTGCTAATACCACTGATCTACCGTGTTATTCGAGGCTAAGGCGACTCGCCCGCCGCTGCAGTTGCTGAATCTCCGCGATATAGCCGGGATAATCGAGAGGGTGCTGCAATAGCCCCTGCGGGTCCGCAAATAGCACCGATGTTATCTGCTGTGGGATCAACGGTGAAATATCGCCAAAACGCCGTCCCAGCTTCGCTATAACAGCTGCGGGAGAGGGTAGCTCCCGGCCCTCCAACAGACGTTGCGAGGGAACTAGCGACGACGCCTCCGTCCCGACTTGCCAGCTGCCATCGCGAAAGAAGCGGTAAAAGGCCTCGCCGATCAGGCGTGAGGCAAGCCGCCTGGCCTGCGCATTGTTCACCACCTCAGCCCAGTCGAACAGGCCCTGCGCGACATAGGCGTAATCCTCCAGCCGCGCTGATACCAGCCCCTCACCCTTTTCCCCTCGTAGCCGCCATAACTGCTCGCCATCCCAGAGAGAGGAGAGGTATTGCTGAAGCGCATCAGCAGCCTGACGATAGCGGTCACCCTCTACACCGGCCAGCGCAGCCCCACGCGCCAGTGCCGAAAGCGCCAGACCATTCCAGCCGGCAAGACGCTTCTCATCACGCGGCAGCGAACGTCGACTGCGTAGCTGTAACAGTCGATGACCAATCTTTGCCAGCCACAGCTGCGCCTCTTCAAGCGGCATGCGCAGGGCATCGGCAAGCTCAGCGGCATCCATCTCGGCTATCGGCAATCCTCCCGCCCACGCCTCACTTTCCTGCAGTCGCCAGGCACGTGAAAAGAGTCGCCACTGCGCAATAGGCAACGCCACCTCTATCTGCGGTTTCTGCCACAGGTAGTAGCATCCCTCATCCCCCTCACCATCAAGCGCGGAAAGGCTGGTGACATATCCACCGGCCGGATGAGCAAAGTCACGCAGCAGGGCATCCAGGGTCTCGATTGCCACATGCCGCCACTTCTCACTGTGCCAACGCTGCGCCGCATCGAGGTAGAGTGCTGCAAGCTGTGCATTGTCATACAGCATCTTCTCAAAGTGAGGCTGCTGCCAGCCCGGATCGACGGTATAACGAAAAAAACCACCGCCGATATGATCACGCAGGCCGTTATCGGCCATCTGCAGCAAAGTCAGCTGTATGAACTCGTCCAGCTCAGGCTCGGTGTCCAGGGACATCAGCGCCTGAAGCAACGGCACGTTAGGAAATTTCGCACCATCGCCAATTCCCCCCGCTAGCAGATCGGCATGGCTGAACGTCTCATCGAGCAAGGCATACCGTAGCGCCGTCACCATCTCCTGGCGGGATAACGTGGGGGCAACCGGTAGCTGCTGCGAAACCGCCTGTGCCGCCTCAGCCGCCATCCGGCTCAACCCCTCTCCGTCATTCTCCCAGCGCACCTGCAGCCGTTTGATCAGGCTCAGGAACTCATCAGCAGGCAGATAGCCACTGCCGATGAGCGGATGCCCCTGCGGGGTCAGAAAGACATTCAGTGGCCAGCCGGCAACACCACGCGACTTCTCTACAAAGTCGAGCAGGTGAGCATCGAGTTCAGGGTTAAGTTCGCGATCCAGTTTGACCGGAATAAAGCCGCTATTGATGAGGCTGGCAATGGTGCTGTGCTGAAAGCTTTCGCGCTGCATGACATGACACCAGTGGCAGGAAAAGTAGCCACTGGAGATAAAGATCAGTTTGCGTTCGCGCCGGGCACGCGCCAATACCTCTTCACTCCACAGCCTCCACTGCACCGCATCGGCGGCGTGCATCGCAAGATAGGGGGAGTAGTGGTCACGTAACGGGCTTGGTGCACCACTGGCCGTGGTGGCAAACAGCAACAACAGTAATAGAAGTGATTGAATTGGCACCGCATCCCCCGTCCGTTGAACAAGCATAGCAGACGTAAGGATCGTGTGGCTTTCAGCTAGGGGCCGTGCTCCTCATCGGCCTTGCGCGGGCTAAGGGCGGCCTCCTCCTCTTCATAACGGTCCAGTTCGGCCTCCATCGCCTCATCGCTGTCGAGAGGATCTTCTTCCTGCTGCTCGTCGCGCTGCTTAAGGAAGTAACGTGAAGCCCAGAGTCCCACCTCAAAGAGCAGCCACATCGGCAGGGCCAACAGGGTCTGAGAAATAATGTCGGGCGGTGTGAGCAGCATGCCGATGACAAAGGCACCGACGATGATATAGGGGCGTTTCTCGGCCAGCTTCTCCGGTGTCGCCATCCCGGTCCACACCAGCAGGATGGTGGCGATCGGTACCTCAAAGGCAACGCCGAAGGCGAAGAATATCTTCAACACAAAGTCGAGGTATTCGCTAATGTCCGTCATCACCGCGACACCCTCAGGGGCTACGGTAATAAAAAACTGGAACATCAACGGGAACACCACGTAATAGGCAAAGGCCACGCCGGCATAAAACAGCAGTGAACTAGAGATTAGCAGCGGCAGGATCAACTTGCGCTCATGCAAATAGAGCGCCGGGGCAACGAAACCCCACATCTGGAAAAGGATATAGGGCATCGCCGCGAAAATGGAAAAGACCAGCGCCAGCTTCATCGGTGTGAAGAAGGTACCCGCCGGCTTGGTGGAGATCATGCTGGTTCCATCCGGCATGTACTCAAGCAACGGGGTAGCCACCAGATTATAAAGATCGTTGGCAAAGTAGAAGACACCACAGAAGATCAGCAGCACGGCGATCACCACGCGCAGCAGACGATCCCGCACTTCGATTAGGTGCGAAACCAGTGGTGCCTCTACATCGGCCTCGGTATTGGGATCAGGGTTTGTCGACATGGTCCTGCTGCTTTATCTCACCAGCCTCTTCCGTAGACGGGGCTTCTTCAGTAGATGGGGCTTTTTCGACAGACGCCGGGCTATCACTTTTCACCAGATAGTCTGCCGGCTGATTGAGCGATTCTACCGTCTCGCGGGTCTCCTCAAGGATCTCATGTATCCCAGAGGCCTTTGTCTGGTCATCCATGATCTTCTGCAGCTCTTCTGCCTTGATCTGCTTGTCGATGTCGGCCTTCACGGTACCGACGAAACGCCGCATACGACCAAACCACAGCCCAGCGGTGCGCGCGACTGAAGGCAGACGTTCAGGGCCGATCACCAGCAGCGCTACCACGCCAATGATGCTCAGCTCCCAGAAACCGATATCAAACATCTATGCTGTTCCCGTCGGAGAGTGAGAGTGAATTAAACCTTGTCCTTCTCACGGGTGGATTCACCCTCAATGACCTCGCCCTCTTCGCTCTTTTCGATAGAGGACTGCTTCTCGTTTTCACCCTCATTAACGGCATTTTTGAAGCCCTTCACCGCACCACCCAGGTCGCTGCCAATATTCTTCAGCTTCTTGGTACCGAAGAGCAGCACAATGATGGCCAGAACAATCAACAGTTGCCAGATACTAAAACCCATTACGATTTACTCCTCTAAAATTACTGGAATCCCGGCAGACCACTGCCGCCGAGCAGATGAATATGTAAATGAAACACCACCTGACCACCACCCGGTCCGGTATTAATGATCGTGCGATAACCCGTTTCCAGTCCCTGCTCCGCTGCCAGCCGGGGCAGTTGCCGCATCATATAGGCAATTAAAGCGTCGTGCTCTTCAGTTAGCCCGTTAAGGCTTTCGATATGTTGCCGGGGAATTGCCAGCAGGTGTACTTCCGCCTTGGGGGCGATGTCTTTAAACACCACCATTTTATCGTCTTCGTAGACAATGTCGGCGGGGATCTCAGCAGCCGCAATCTTACAAAACAGGCAGTCGCTCATTGTTCACTCCTGCTCGCTTTTTCCTCAAGGCCGGAGAGACCAAAGCGGCGCTCCAGCTCATCGAGTACCTGTTGCGGTTCAAGATTCATGTGCTTGAGCATTACCATGGTGTGAAACCACAAATCAGCCGTTTCGTAGATGATCTTATCGGCCTCGCCGTCCTTCGCCGCCATCACGGTCTCGGTGGCCTCTTCGCCGACCTTTTTCAGGATCGCATCAAGCCCCTTACTGTAGAGCCTGGCAACATAGGAGCTGTCGGGCGCCGCAGACTTACGCTCTTCAAGCACCGCAGACAGTTGATTCAGTGTATCACTCATTTGTTGTAGATCGCCTTCGGGTCTTTAAGCACCGGCTCAACCGGCTGCCAGCTATCACCATCGAGTTCATTATAAAAGCAGCTGTGACGTCCGGTGTGACAGGCGATGCCCCCCACCTGTTCGATAGTGATCAGCACCACATCTTTGTCACAGTCGGTACGAATCGATTTTACCTTCTGCACATGACCGGACTCCTCGCCCTTGTGCCACAACTTATTACGGGAGCGCGAAAAGTAGACCGCCTCGCCCTTCTCGGCCGTCAGCGTCAGTGATTCGCGGTTCATGAAGGCAAACATGACAATCTTGCCGCTCTCCTCCTGGGCGATCACCGGCACCAGACCGTCATCGCCCCACTTAATCTCATCGAGCCAGTTGCTCACAGGCGAACCTCAATCCCCGCATCGGCCATGCACCGCTTCGCCTGTTCAACGGTGTATTCACCGAAGTGAAAGATACTGGCAGCAAGAACCGCCTCGGCATGCCCTTCAGTAACGCCGGCAACCAGATGCTCAAGATTACCGACACCACCGGATGCAATGACCGGCACATGCACGGCATCGGCGATAGCACGGGTCAGTTCCAGATCAAAACCAATCTTGGTGCCGTCACGGTCCATGCTGGTGAGCAGGATTTCACCGGCACCATAATCAACCATCTTCTTTGCCCACTCTATGGCATCAATACCGGTCGGCTTACGTCCGCCGTGGGTAAAGATCTCCCAGCGGTTCTCTTCGCCCTCCGCAGAAACCTTTTTCGCATCAATGGCGACGACAATGCATTGCGAGCCAAATTTTTCCGCCGCCTCTTTAACAAACTCGGGATTAAATACCGCCGCGGTATTAATCCCCACCTTATCGGCACCGGCGTTGAGCATGCGGCGGATATCTTCGACCTTGCGAATCCCTCCGCCAACGGTCAGCGGAATAAACACCTGAGAGGCGACCTCTTCAACCACGTGCACCATGGTCTCGCGGTCATCTGAAGAGGCGGTAATATCGAGAAAGGTAATTTCATCGGCACCCTGCTCATCGTAACGCCTGGCGATCTCCACCGGATCACCGGCATCGCGAATATCAACGAACTGCACGCCTTTAACGACACGCCCGTTGTCAACATCCAGGCAGGGGATAATACGTTTGGCTAAAGCCATGATTAAAACTTCATCGTTGCGTCAGGGCACAACTCATCAGCCAGTGCCTGTCCGGCGGCAAAGTCCAGGGTGCCCTCGTAAATAGCGCGACCGGTGATGGCTCCGGCAATCCCTTCGTCGGCTACGGCACACAATGCCTTCACATCATCGATATTGGTAATCCCACCAGAGGCGATCACCGGGATATTTATTGCCTGAGCCAGTTTGACCGTTGATTCGACATTGACGCCACTCATCATGCCGTCACGACCGATATCGGTATAGATAATCGCCTCAACACCATCCTGTTCAAAGTGTTTCGCCATATCAATAACGTCGTGCTTGGAGAGTTTTGACCAGCCATCAATAGCCACTTTGCCATCCTTGGCATCAAGACCAACGATAATGTGACCGGGAAACTCCATGCAGAGATCATTCACGAAGTGCGGGGCGTTGACGGCCTTGGTGCCGATAATGACGTAGTTCACCCCGGCATTGAGATAGCTCTGCACCGTCTCTTCATCACGAATACCGCCACCAATTTGAATGGAGAGATCGGGGAAGGCCTCGGCAATCGCATGCACCACATCGCCATTAACCGGCTTACCCTCGAAGGCACCGTTAAGATCAACCAGGTGCAGGCGCCGTGCCCCCGCCTCTACCCACTGTGCGGCCATCGCTACCGGGTCATCGGAGAAGACGGTTTCGTCCTCCATGCGTCCCTGGCGAAGACGTACGCACTTGCCATCTTTCAGGTCAATAGCGGGGATCAACAACATCGTTCACTTCCTCATCGGTCGTCGTGAGAGCATACCCACGACTGTTGCAAATAATTTTCCCGGTGCCGGCAAACAGCACCATTCCATCTATCTTAACGGTTGCCATCCCACTTAAGGAAATTGGCATAAAGCTGTAGCCCCGCATGCTGGCTCTTCTCCGGGTGGAACTGTGCAGCGAAGATATTCTCGTGTGCCAGTGCCGCGGCAAAACCGAGGCCGTGTTGCGTGCTCCCTGCCAGATAGCTTTGCTCCGCCGGGCTGACGTAATAACTGTGGACAAAATAGAAACGGGCATCCTGCTCGATACCCTGCCACAGCGGGTGCGCCATCTCCTGATGTACCTGATTCCAGCCCATGTGCGGCACCTTTAGCGCGGTACCGCTATCGGGGTCACGGAGATTGTCGCCGAAAAAGCGCACCTCGCCAGGCAAAATACCGAGACACTCGGTTCCACCGTTCTCCTCGCTGGAATCCATCAGTGCCTGCATGCCGACACAAACGCCGAGAAAAGGCTTACTTTTGACCGCCTCGCGGATCACCTGATCCATGCCAAGGCGTTTGATCTCGGCCATACAATCACGGATCGCACCGACGCCGGGCAACACCACCCGATCGGCAGACAATATGCGCTCCGCCTCATGGGTGACGATGACCTTATCGACACAGGCGGTATGTTCTAGGGCCTTGGCCACGGAGTGGAGATTACCCATACCGTAGTCGATCACTGCCACGCTGCTGCTCATGATGAAATCTCTGGAATGTAATTCAGATATAGGTAGACGTGTTACAGGCTACCCTTGGTGGAGGGCATTATCCCCTGCATGCGTTCATCGGCACTCAACGCCTCACGCATCGCCCGGCCGAAGGCCTTGAAGATGGTCTCGGCAATGTGGTGGGCATTTTTGCCGCGCAGGTTATCGATGTGCAGACTCACATGGGCGTGGTTGATGAAGCCCTGAAAGAACTCCAGCAACAGATCCACATCAAATTCACCAATGCGTGCACGCGGATAATCGACGTGATACTCCAGGCCGGGACGACCGGAGAAGTCGATCACCACACGGGAAAGCGACTCATCCAGCGGCACATAGGCGTGGCCATAACGACGAATCCCCTTTTTGTCTCCCACCGCCTGGACGAAGGCCTGACCGAGGGTGATACCGATATCTTCAACCGTGTGGTGGGCATCAATATGCAGATCCCCCTGTGCCCTGATATCAAGGTCTATCAGGCCGTGACGGGCCACCTGATCGAGCATGTGCTCAAGAAAGGGAACTCCGGTATCAAATTTGCCCTGACCGCTACCGTCCAGATCGACAGAGACCTCGATCTGAGTCTCCAGGGTATCGCGTTTAACCGTGGCCTTGCGTGCAGCCATGGGATCCTCTCAGCCGTTGTGTGATAGTGAATAAGGGGATATAGCATACCCCTAACTCTCTGCCGTTTAAACAAGACTAAGCATCGAAAGTCACTCCCTTATTGCAAGTAAGGGTAATTTGTTGGAGGATTTGTGCTTGTCCCCCCTATTCCGGGTAGAAATCGCGCCATGGCACACTCCGCACACGACAATGTGATCAAGCTGGATCAGGCAAAGGTCGCCTGTAAGGACTGCAACCTGTTCCAGCTCTGCCTTCCCGTCGGCATTGATGCCTGCGAGCTCGAACAGCTGGACAGCATCATCAAGCGTCGCCGCCCACTCAAGCGCGGTGAACATCTGTTTCACGTCGGCTCACCGTTTCAGGCTATTTACGCGGTACGCTCCGGCTCCATTCGCACCTATGCCCCTACCGAAGATGGCCACGAACAGGTCACCGGCTTCCACCTGCCCGGTGAGTTGCTGGGGCTGGATGCCATCCACCTTAAACACCATCCCTGCGCCGCCAAGGCCATGGAGACCACCAGCATTTGCGAGATCCCCTTCGATCGGCTGGAGGAGCTGAGCACACGCCTGCCCAGCCTGCAGCACCAGTTACTGACGGTAATGAGCAAGGAGATCCTGCACGACCAGTCGCTGCTAATGCTGCTGGGTAAAAAGAGTGCCGAGGAGCGCCTGGCAGCCCTGCTATTGAGTCTCTCCGACCGTTACCAGCGGCGCGGCTTCTCTCCCACTGACTTTTATCTCAGTATGTCACGCAACGATATTGGTAACTATCTCGGTCTGGCCGTAGAGACGGTGAGCCGTCTTTTCAGCCGCTTTCAGGAGGAGGGAGTGCTTATCGTACAGCGCAAACACATCTGTATTCAGGATCTGCCACAACTACGTATTATCGCCAACGCCAAAACAGGTAAAGGTCGTGGCATTGGGTAAATACCCACATATATATTCGGTATAACTGTGTAACAGCTACCATGACGACCAGCGATTTCTGTGTGAAATGACCCATTAATTGACAAAAATCAATGTTCTGGTATCGTCTTTTCGACTAACATTCATTCGCCTGCGTTGAAGACTTGGGGGTTTTCCGACCGTTCAGGCTGGTGCTAATGACAAGAAATACTTCACTATTTTTATAAGGTTATGGAGCTTTTCTATAACCTGAATGAAAAATAGACCAGCACCCGCCTTTGGCACGCCATCAAAAAATGGCTGTTCTGCCGTACGTTTCGACAAATCCCCTACTTTACCTAAGGTAAATTGAATTTTTGGGAAGCAATGCACCTGTTTTGTGCATCGCTGATCGGATGTAACAGCATGTTCAAGAGGAGAGGCCACAAATCCAGAGAAACCAGTCAGCACATACAGGCAATCCGGGGTTTGTACCTCATGCTCAATGAAGCTGTTACTCCCGCATCTGTGGACGTAGACGGCCCTATTGGGCAATTACTGCAATAACAATTTTGTAACAACAAAAGGAGACTACTCGTGGCAACGACACAAGTAGAAAAGTATAGCTTCGACGTCGTAAGGTGGTTCACCATTATGGCCGTCGTTTATCTGGTCGTAGGTACC